>NZ_VNXE01000071.1:0-38141 GCF_009820115.1 Escherichia sp. HH41S | reverse complement strand
TGCACCTACCCGTTTTATTACATAACTGAAGAAAGCATTGCATTCCGGGAGCGTCCATATATGTTACCTCGCGCCCGTACCCGATAGCCGAAAGGAATAAGATGAGGGGACCGCGCTAGCGGCGATTTACCGCCGGGAGCCCGGGTTGCCAGGGTGGTGGCGATTGAGCCACCCTGGCACGTTCACCGGCTTGAGCGTTCCAAAGTAGCGAGGAACATAAAGTGAACGGAACAGCCTCTAATGTCACATACTCTCCCGGTTGAATGAAACGCCTGATGCGACGCTTACGCGTCTTATCAGGCCTACATGCCATCACACCTCGTACTCCATCTCGCCATCTTTACGCAGCGGAATAATCTGCACCTTCTGCACGCGATGGCTTTCCACCTGCAACGTTTTAAGCAAATAATCCCCCACCTGAACTTCTTCGCCAGGTTTTGGAATACGCTGTAAATATTCCATCAACAGCCCGGCAATGGTGTGATATTCACGTTTTTCATCCAGCGGCAGTGGTACATATTGCACCAGATCTTCCAGCGGCATATGACCATTCGCCGTCCAGGAACCGTCGGCATTTTTCTGAATATCATGGCGGGCGTCGATCTCTTCCACTTCGTTCGGTAAGTTACCGGCAATGGTTTCAGTGACGTCACTTAATGTCACAATCCCTTCCACCGAGCCAAACTCATCCACCACAAAAGCAAAGTGTGTGCGGGCATTACGGAACTGCTCCAGGGCAGGTAACAACGGTAAAGTTTCCGGGAACACCAGCGGCTGGCGAATCAACACCCGCAGGTTGAGAGGCTCGCCGCGCAGCGATTGTTGTAGCAGGTCGATAACGTGAACGACACCGAGCAAATCTTCTGCATCATCGCCGTCGGTAACGACCAGACGCGTGTGCTGATTTCGCTCCAGCAGCTGGCGGATCTCCTCTTCCGGCGCGTTGAGATCGATATGCTCAATATCGTGGCGCGACGTCATGATGCTGCTGACAGTACGCTGGTTAAGATTAAGTACCCGCTCAATCATCCGCCGTTCCTGCGGATTAAAGATCTGCTGGTTACCATGATCCACCAGCATGGACGCGGTTTCGGCATCCAGTTCCGCATCTTCTTTTTGCCCGCTTAACAAGCGCATTACCGCTTCGGTAGTCCGCTGGCGCAGCGTCTGGTTAGCGGAGAGAAAACGTCGCCGGTTAAAGATAGCCAACTGATTGAGCGCCTCGATCATCACCGAGAAACCAATGGCAGCGTACAGGTAGCCTTTCGGAATGACGAAGCCGAAACCTTCCGCCACCAGGCTAAAGCCAATCATCAACAGGAAACTTAGGCAGAGAATAACGATCGTCGGGTGGCTATTAACGAACTGGGTTAACGGCTTGCTTGCCATCAGCATCAGGCTGATAGCGATAACGACGGCGGCCATCATGACCAGTAAATGGTCGACCATCCCGACGGCGGTAATCACCGAGTCGAGTGAGAAGATGGCGTCCAGCACCACAATTTGCGTCACCACTCCCCAGAACTTTGCACCTTTGCGTTGCGTGGGGTTATTGCTGTCTTTCCCCTCCAGCCGTTCGTTCAACTCCATCGTGGCTTTGAACAGCAGGAAGAAACCACCAAACAGCATGATTAAGTCGCGGGCGCTAAAGGTAAACGAGCGGAAGCTGAACAGTGGTTGGGTCAGGGTGACCAGCCAGGAGATTGACGCCAGCAGTAACAGGCGCATTAACATTGCCAGCAGCAGCCCGGTAACCCGTGCGCGGTCGCGCTGCTTCGGCGGTAGTTTTTCGGCGAGGATGGCAATAAAGACCAGGTTATCAATGCCGAGGACCAGTTCGATCACAATCAGCGTGATTAACCCGGCCCAGATAGACGGATCGGCAATCCATTCCATAGTAAGTACAAAACCTATTCGTTGTATGACAAATGTCACAATTCGATCATGGATAAATCGGGGCAAAAATGCAATGTTGCAGCACTATTTATCTCATATTATTTGAGGGTAATAACCTCACATTATCCCTGAATTAAAAGTGGTAATAATAAAACATTATTTAAGAAATATCGCATGTGAAGACACTATATTAAATATTGTCAACCTAAAGAAACTCCTAAAAACCATATTGAATGACACTTAATATAATTCTTAAAAATAGCCAATTGCCGAATTGTTACCTTGCCTGCTATTCCGTTAGCTGTAACACTTCCTCCTGCATTATTGGAAGCCAATATTCAATTACCATAATGCCACCTTATATCTGGAAAATTAATTCACGGAATAACGCTTTTTCATAATCGACTGCATGATGAAAGAGTTAGAAAATCTAAACTAAATCAGTGTATTGGTAGCTAAAAAGCCAGGGGCGGTAGCGTGTCTGGACGCCTGAAAGACCAGTCTGAATTATTCTGTCAATAGCCTGCGGATGAAATCAATTTTTTTAGGACTGATGCCAGTTAAATTTTTATTCAATTAACTGCAAGGTAAATGTGCATGGCAACATTGCTATTAATAGTGCACAGGATAATTACTCTGCCAAAGTGATAAATAAACAATGATGAAATCCAAAATGAAATTGATGCCATTATTGGTGTCAGTAACCTTGATAAGCGGTTGCACAGTACTTCCGGGCAGCAATATGTCGACGATGGGTAAAGACGTCATCAAACAGCAGGATGCTGATTTCGATCTCGACAATATGGTGAATGTTTATCCGCTGACCCCGCGCCTGATTGATCAATTACGCCCACGCCCGAACGTCGCGCGCCCCAATATGACGCTGGAAAGCGAGATTGCCAATTATCAATATCGTGTCGGGCCGGGCGACGTTCTTAATGTCACCGTCTGGGATCACCCGGAACTCACCACGCCAGCTGGTCAGTACCGCAGCTCCAGCGACACCGGCAACTGGGTACAGCCTGACGGCACCATGTTCTACCCGTATATCGGCAAGGTTCACGTAGTGGGGAAAACGCTCGCTGAAATCCGCAGTGATATTACCGGGCGCTTAGCGACGTACATCGCTGACCCACAGGTGGACGTTAATATCGCCGCCTTCCGCTCGCAAAAAGCGTATATCTCAGGTCAGGTGAATAAATCCGGTCAACAGGCGATCACCAACGTACCATTGACCATTCTCGACGCCATTAACGCCGCAGGTGGCCTGACCGATACCGCTGACTGGCGCAACGTGGTGCTAACACACAATGGTCGTGAAGAACGCATTTCTTTGCAGGCGCTGATGCAAAACGGTGACCTCAATCAGAATCGACTGCTTTACCCCGGCGATATCCTCTACGTGCCGCGTAATGATGATCTGAAAGTATTTGTGATGGGTGAAGTGAAGAAACAGAGCACCCTGAAAATGGACTTTAGCGGCATGACCTTGACTGAAGCCCTGGGCAATGCCGAAGGTATCGACATGACCACCTCCAACGCCAGCGGCATCTTTGTCATTCGTCCGCTGAAAGGCGAGGGTGGGCGAAACGGCAAGATCGCCAATATCTACCAACTGGATATGTCCGATGCCACGTCGCTGGTGATGGCGACAGAATTCCGCCTGCAGCCTTATGACGTGGTGTATGTCACCACCGCCCCGGTTTCCCGCTGGAACCGTCTGATCAATCAGTTGCTGCCAACTATTAGCGGTGTCCGTTACATGACGGATACAGCCAGCGACATTCATAACTGGTAATCGTCATGTTTAACAACATCTTAGTTGTCTGTGTCGGCAATATTTGCCGTTCCCCGACGGCGGAACGCTTACTGCAACGTTATCACCCTGAGCTGAAAGTAGAATCCGCTGGTCTCGGCGCACTGGTCGGTAAAGGGGCTGATCCTACCGCCATCAGTGTTGCCGCAGAACATCAACTGTCTCTGGAAGGTCACTGTGCACGGCAAATCAGCCGCCGCCTGTGTCGCAACTACGACCTGATATTGACCATGGAAAAGCGCCATATCGAACGCTTATGCGAGATGGCACCTGAGATGCGCGGCAAAGTGATGCTGTTTGGTCACTGGGATAACGAATGTGAAATCCCCGATCCGTATCGCAAAAGCCGGGAAACGTTTGCAGCGGTGTACACATTACTTGAACGGTCTGCCCGCCAGTGGGCGCAGGCATTGAACGCAGAGCAGGTATAACAATGACAGAAAAAGTAAAACAACATGCCGCTCCGGTAACGGGCAGTGATGAAATCGATATTGGTCGCCTGGTCGGCACCGTCATTGAAGCGCGCTGGTGGGTAATTGGCATCACCGCCGTATTCGCCCTCTGTGCCGTGATTTACACCTTCTTCGCTACGCCGATATACAGCGCCGACGCACTGGTACAAATCGAGCAAAGCAGCGGCAATTCGTTAGTGCAGGATATCGGCTCGGCGTTAGCCAACAAGCCGCCAGCATCGGACGCCGAGATCCAGTTGATTCGCTCGCGTCTGGTGCTCGGTAAAACGGTGGACGATCTTGACCTCGATATTGCGGTGAGCAAAAACACGTTCCCGATTTTCGGTGCGGGCTGGGATCGCCTGATGGGACGTCAGAACGAGACAGTAAAAGTGACCACCTTTAACCGTCCAAAAGAGATGGTAGATCAGGTGTTTACGCTTAATGTGCTGGACGATAAAAACTACACTTTGAGCAGCGACGGCGGCTTTAGCGCTCGTGGGCAAGCGGGTCAGATGCTGAAAAAAGAAGGCGTCACGCTGATGGTTGAAGCCATTCACGCCAGCCCGGGCAGTGAGTTTACCGTCACTAAATACTCCACGCTGGGGATGATCAATCAACTGCAAAACAGCCTGACGGTAACAGAGAATGGCAAAGACGCTGGCGTACTGAGCCTGACTTATACCGGTGAAGATCGCGAACAGATCCGCGACATTCTTAACAGTATCGCCCGTAACTATCAGGAACAAAATATTGAGCGCAAATCGGCGGAAGCGTCGAAAAGCCTCGCCTTCCTCGCGCAACAGTTACCAGAAGTACGCAGCCGCCTTGATGTTGCTGAAAACAAACTGAATGCCTTCCGTCAGGATAAAGATTCTGTTGATCTGCCGCTGGAAGCGAAAGCGGTGCTTGATTCAATGGTGAACATCGACGCGCAGTTGAACGAACTGACCTTTAAAGAGGCGGAAATCTCCAAGCTGTACACCAAAGTTCACCCGGCGTACCGCACGCTGCTGGAGAAACGTCAGGCGCTGGAAGAAGAGAAAGCCAAACTTAACGGTCGCGTAACGGCGATGCCGAAAACCCAGCAGGAAATTGTCCGTCTGACCCGCGATGTCGAGTCTGGTCAACAGGTCTATATGCAACTGCTGAATAAAGAGCAGGAGCTGAAAATCACCGAAGCCAGCACCGTCGGCGATGTGCGTATTGTTGACCCGGCAATCACCCAGCCTGGCGTGCTAAAACCGAAGAAAGGGCTGATTATCCTCGGCGCAATTATCCTCGGCCTGATGCTCTCTATCGTGGGTGTGCTGCTGCGCTCGTTGTTTAATCGTGGAATTGAAAGCCCACAGGTGCTGGAAGAACACGGCATCAGCGTCTATGCCAGCATTCCGCTGTCGGAATGGCAGAAAGCGCGCGATAGCGTCAAAACCATCAAAGGGATTAAACGCTATAAGCAGAGCCAGCTACTGGCGGTGGGGAATCCAACCGATCTGGCGATTGAAGCCATCCGTAGTCTGCGTACCAGTTTGCACTTCGCGATGATGCAGGCACAGAACAATGTGTTGATGATGACCGGGGTTAGCCCGTCAATCGGTAAAACCTTTGTCTGCGCCAACCTGGCGGCGGTCATTAGCCAGACCAATAAACGGGTGTTGTTGATCGACTGCGATATGCGCAAAGGCTACACCCACGAGCTGCTCGGCACCAATAACGTCAATGGCCTGTCGGAAATTCTGATTGGTCAGGGCGATATTACTACCGCTGCTAAACCGACCTCTATTGCCAAATTTGACCTGATCCCGCGCGGCCAGGTGCCGCCAAATCCTTCTGAACTGTTGATGAGCGAACGCTTTACCGAACTGGTGAACTGGGCGAGTAAAAACTACGACCTGGTGTTGATTGATACGCCGCCGATTCTGGCAGTGACCGATGCCGCGATTGTCGGGCGGCATGTCGGAACCACGTTGATGGTGGCGCGTTATGCGGTCAACACCTTGAAAGAAGTGGAAACCAGTCTGAGCCGCTTTGAGCAAAACGGTATTCCGGTGAAAGGGGTGATTCTGAACTCTATCTTCCGCCGCGCCAGCGCGTATCAGGATTATGGCTATTACGAATACGAATATAAGTCGGACGCGAAATAACGAGATCCGCTGTTGGATGCGATGCTGACGCATCTTATCCGACCTACGTTCACGCCGCATCAGGCAAGCAAACCCGCTCCGTAGGTCGGATAAGGCGTTCACGCCGCATCCGGCAACAGAACCTGTAAACCAGCTTATAAACCGGCAGAACATCTCGATACTCCGGGAGAACAACCTATGAAAGACAATCCGCTGATCTCAATCTATATGCCGACCTGGAACCGCCAACAACTGGCGATTCGGGCGATAAAATCGGTCCTGCGCCAGGACTACAGCAACTGGGAGATGATCATCGTGGATGATTGCTCCACCTCCTGGGAACAACTGCAACAGTACGTCACCGCCCTCAACGATCCGCGTATTACGTACATTCACAACGACATTAACAGCGGGGCGTGCGCGGTACGTAACCAGGCGATTATGCTGGCACAAGGGGAATACATCACCGGGATCGATGACGACGATGAATGGACACCCAACCGCCTGAGCGTCTTCCTCGCCCATAAACAGCAACTGGTCACACACGCCTTTTTGTACGCCAACGACTACGTTTGCCAGGGCGAAGTCTATTCCCAACCGGCAAGCTTGCCGCTGTATCCCAAATCGCCGTATTCACGCCGCCTGTTCTACAAACGCAATATCATTGGTAATCAGGTCTTTACCTGGGCGTGGCGCTTCAAAGAGTGCTTGTTCGATACCGAACTGAAAGCGGCACAGGATTACGACATCTTCCTGCGAATGGTGGTGGAGTACGGCGAACCGTGGAAAGTGGAAGAGGCGACGCAAATCCTGCATATCAATCACGGCGAAATGCAGATCACCTCGTCACCGAAAAAATTCTCCGGGTACTTCCACTTTTATCGTAAGCACAAAGACAAATTCGACCGCGCCAGCAAAAAATATCAGTTGTTTACCCTCTATCAGATCCGCAATAAACGCATGACATGGCGCACTTTGTTGACGTTGCTGTCAGTGCGTAACGGCAAACGTCTGGCTGATGGAATTCGGGGGCGCTAAAGATGCTGGAAGATCTGCGCGCCAACAGCTGGAGTTTACGCCCGTGCTGCATGGTTCTTGCCTATCGCGTCGCTCATTTTTGTTCAGTGTGGCGCAAAAAGAACGTCCTCAACAATCTGTGGGCGGCCCCGCTGCTGGTGTTGTATCGCATTATCACCGAATGCATTTTCGGTTATGAAATCCAGGCTGCCGCAACCATTGGCCGACGCTTTACTATCCATCACGGCTATGCCGTAGTGATCAATAAAAACGTGGTCGCGGGGGATGATTTCACCATTCGCCACGGCGTCACTATCGGCAATCGTGGTGCCGATAACATGGCATGTCCACACATTGGCAACGGCGTCGAACTCGGTGCCAACGTTATTATTCTCGGCGATATCACGATTGGTAACAACGTTACCGTGGGGGCGGGCAGCGTGGTGCTCGACGCAATCCCGGACAACGCGCTGGTGGTGGGAGAAAAAGCGCGAGTGAAGGTAATTAAATGAATATTCTGCAATTTAATGTGCGACTGGCGGAAGGCGGGGCGGCAGGTGTGGCGTTAGATCTCCACCAGCGCGCGCTGCAACAGGGGCTGGCGTCACATTTTGTCTACGGCTACGGCAAAGGCGGCAAAGAGAGCGTCAGCCATCAGAACTATCCGCAGGTCATCAAACATACGCCGCGGATGACCGCGATGGCGAACATTGCCCTGTTTCGTCTGTTTAATCGCGATCTGTTCGGCAATTTCAATGAGTTATATCGCACCATTACTCGCACACCGGGACCGGTAGTCCTGCATTTTCATGTGCTGCACAGCTACTGGTTGAATCTTAAGAGCGTGGTGCGCTTTTGCGAAAAGGTGAAAAACCACAAACCGGATGTCACTTTGGTCTGGACGCTGCACGATCACTGGAGCGTTACCGGACGCTGCGCCTTTACCGACGGTTGCGAAGGCTGGAAAACGGGCTGTCAGAAATGCCCGACCTTAAATAATTATCCGCCGGTGAAGATTGATCGCGCACACCAGCTGGTGGCGGGCAAACGGCAGTTATTCCGCGAGATGCTGGCGTTGGGCTGTCAGTTTATTTCCCCCAGCCAGCATGTGGCTGATGCTTTCAATAGCCTGTACGGTCCAGGGCGTTGTCGGATTATCAATAATGGTATTGATATGGCAACCGAAGCGATTCTGGCGGACTTGCCTCCGGTACGCGAAACCCAGGGCAAGCCGAAAATCGCGGTGGTGGCGCATGACCTGCGTTACGACGGCAAAACTAACCAGCAACTGGTGCGCGAGATGATGGCGCTGGGTGACAAAATCGAACTGCATACCTTTGGTAAGTTTTCGCCGTTCACCGCTGGTAACGTGGTTAATCACGGCTTTGAAACTGACAAGCGCAAGTTGATGAGCGCGCTTAATCAGATGGATGCGCTGGTGTTCAGTTCTCGCGTCGATAACTACCCGCTGATTTTGTGTGAGGCGTTATCAATTGGTGTGCCGGTGATTGCCACCCATAGCGATGCGGCGCGGGAAGTGCTGCAAAAATCCGGCGGTAAAACCGTCAGCGAAGAAGACGTGCTGAAACTGGTGCAGTTAAGCAAACCGGAAATCGCGCAGGCGATATTTGGTACCACGCTGGATGAGTTCAGCCAGCGCAGCCGCGCCGCCTACAGTGGACAACAGATGCTGGAGGAGTATGTCAACTTCTATCAGAATCTGTAGCTACCTGCTGCTGCCGCTGATTTACCTGCTGGTTAACGTCAAAATCGCCCAGCTTGGTGAAAGTTTCCCCATCACCATCGTCACTTTTTTACCTGTCTTGTTACTGCTGTTTTTAGAGCGCATCAGCGTTAAAAAATTGATGATTGCCTTAGGGATTGGTGCGGGACTCACGGCGTTTAACTACTTGTTTGGTCAGTCGTTGGATGCCAGTAAATACGTCACTTCAACCATGCTGTTTGTCTATATTGTGATCATTATTGGCATGGTGTGGAGTATTCGCTTTAAAACGATTTCGCCACACAACCATCGCAAGATATTACGTTTCTTTTATCTGGTGGTGGGGCTGGTGGTGGCGCTGGCGGCGGTGGAGATGGCGCAAATTATCCTCACTGGCGGCAGCAGTATTATGGAGTCGATTTCGAAATATCTGATTTACAGCAACAGTTATGTGCTGAATTTCATTAAATTCGGCGGCAAGCGTACGACAGCACTTTATTTCGAACCGGCATTTTTCGCTCTGGCATTAATCTCAATTTGGCTCAGCATTAAACAGTTTGGTATCAAAACGCCTAAAACCGATGCTATGATTCTCGCAGGGATAATATTATCCGGATCGTTTTCAGGGGTTATGACCTTTATCCTGTTTTATTTGTTGGAGTGGGCGTTTCAATATCTGAACAAAGAGGCGATTAAGAAAAAGTTACCGTTAGCATTGATTTCTCTGGCTGTATTCCTGGTTGGTGTGGTAATCGCGTTTCCTTATATTTCCACCCGCTTGGGCGATTTAGGTACGGAAGGATCGTCATCGTATTATCGTATTGTCGGTCCACTGGTGATGGTCGGTTATTCTTTGAGCCATATTGACGGTGTAGTCAGATTTGGCTCACTTTATGAATATGTCGCATCATTCGGAATATTTAACGGTGCGGATGTCGGAAAAACCATAGACAATGGTTTGTATCTGCTGATTATTTATTTTTCCTGGTTCGCAGTGCTTTTATCACTGTGGTACATGGGGAAAGTGATAAAAATGATGATCAACGCTTTTGGTGATAATCGCAATTTTCGTGTGCAGCTTTATCTTTTTACTCCGGTGTCGCTGTTTTTTACCGGTTCGATATTTAGCCCGGAATATGCATTTTTAATCGTCTGTCCGTTTATTTTGCGAAAAGCGTTAAATATACACCCTAAATAATTCGAGTTGCAGGAAGTTGGTGACGCAGCGAATCCCCAGGAGCGTACACGAGTACGTGACTGGGGTGAGCGAGGAAAACCAACGCACATGCAGCTTGAAGTATGACGGGTATTACGAGGTAAGAACATGTTGCTTAGCATAATCACCGTTGCGTTTCGTAACCTCGAAGGGATAGTCAAAACACACGCCTCGCTGGCGCATCTGGCGCAGGCTGACGATATCAGCTTCGAATGGATTGTTGTCGATGGCGGTTCCAATGACGGCACCCGTGAGTATCTGGAAAATCTCAATGGTATCTATAACCTACGCTTTGTCAGCGAGCCAGATAACGGTATCTACGACGCCATGAACAAAGGCATTGCGATGGCACAAGGCAAGTTTGCGTTGTTTCTCAACTCGGGCGATATTTTTCATCAGGATGCCGCAAATTTTGTCCGTAAGTTAAAAATGCAAAAAGATAACGTGATGATCACCGGCGATGCGCTGCTGGATTTTGGCGACGGGCATAAAATTAAACGTAGCGCCAAACCTGGCTGGTATATTTATCACAGCCTGCCCGCCAGTCATCAGGCGATATTTTTCCCGGTATCCGGCTTGAAAAAATGGCGTTATGACCTGGAGTATAAAGTTTCTTCCGATTATGCGCTGGCGGCCAAAATGTATAAAGCCGGTTATGCATTTAAAAAACTCAATGGCCTGGTGTCTGAATTTTCTATGGGTGGGGTATCTACCACCAATAATATGGAATTGTGTGCTGACGCGAAAAAAGTCCAACGGCAAATATTACATGTGCCTGGCTTCTGGGTTGAATTATCCTGGCATTTACGCCAGCGCACGACGGGTAAGACTAAAGCCTTATATAACAAAGTCTGAATATAAGGAATACCAATGCAAGATTTAAGCGGTTTCTCGGTGCCGAAAGGATTCCGGGGCGGCAACGCTATTAAAGTGCAATTGTGGTGGGCAGTACAGGCAACATTATTTGCCTGGTCGCCACAAGTATTGTATCGCTGGCGGGCATTTTTATTACGTTTATTCGGCGCAAAAATAGGAAAAAACGTAGTTATTCGTCCGTCAGTAAAAATTACCTATCCGTGGAAATTAACCTTAGGTGATTACGCGTGGGTCGGCGATGAGGTCAATTTATATACCCTCGGTGAAATAACCATTGGCGCACATTCGGTGATATCGCAAAAAAGTTATTTATGCACCGGGAGCCACGACCATGCAAGTCGACATTTCACCATAAACGCCACGCCCATTGTGATTGGCGAGAAATGCTGGCTGGCAACCGATGTTTTTGTTGCTCCTGGCGTCACGATCGGCGACGGCACCGTCGTGGGTGCGCGAAGCAGTGTTTTTAAATCGCTTCCGGCAAATAGAGTTTGCCGGGGGAATCCCGCAGTGGTGATACGCGAACGCGTTGAAACTGAATAAATTCAAAAAATACAGAGGAATAAGACATGTCAAAAGTCGCTCTCATCACCGGTGTAACCGGACAAGACGGTTCTTACCTGGCAGAGTTTCTGCTGGAAAAAGGTTACGAGGTACATGGTATTAAGCGTCGTGCATCGTCATTCAACACCGAGCGCGTGGATCACATTTATCAGGATCCGCACACCTGCAACCCGAAATTCCATCTGCATTATGGCGACCTGAGTGATACCTCCAACCTGACGCGTATTTTGCGTGAAGTGCAGCCGGATGAAGTGTACAACCTGGGGGCAATGAGCCACGTTGCGGTTTCTTTTGAGTCACCGGAATATACCGCAGACGTTGATGCGATGGGCACACTGCGTCTGCTGGAGGCGATCCGCTTCCTTGGTCTGGAAAAGAAAACCCGTTTCTATCAGGCTTCCACTTCTGAACTGTACGGTCTGGTGCAGGAAATTCCGCAGAAAGAAACCACGCCGTTCTATCCGCGATCTCCGTATGCGGTCGCCAAACTTTATGCCTACTGGATCACCGTTAACTACCGCGAATCCTACGGCATGTACGCCTGTAACGGCATTCTCTTCAACCATGAATCCCCGCGCCGTGGCGAAACCTTCGTTACCCGCAAAATCACCCGCGCAATCGCCAATATCGCTCAAGGGCTGGAGTCGTGCCTGTACCTCGGCAATATGGATTCCCTGCGTGACTGGGGCCACGCCAAAGACTACGTAAAAATGCAGTGGATGATGCTGCAACAGGAACAGCCAGAAGATTTCGTTATTGCCACCGGCGTTCAGTACTCCGTGCGTCAGTTCGTGGAAATGGCGGCAGCACAGCTGGGCATCAAACTGCGCTTTGAAGGCATGGGCGTTGAAGAGAAGGGCATTGTGGTTTCCGTCACCGGGCATGACGCGCCGGGCGTTAAACCGGGCGATGTGATTATCGCCGTTGACCCGCGTTACTTCCGTCCTGCTGAAGTAGAAACGCTGCTCGGCGACCCGACCAAAGCGCACGAAAAGCTGGGCTGGAAACCGGAAATCACCCTCAGAGAGATGGTATCTGAAATGGTGGCTAATGACCTCGAAGCGGCGAAAAAACACTCTCTGCTGAAATCTCACGGCTACGACGTGGCGATCGCGCTGGAGTCATAAGCATGAGTAAACAACGTATTTTTATCGCTGGCCATCGCGGGATGGTCGGTTCTGCCATCAAGCGACAGCTCGAACAGCGCGGTGATGTGGAACTGGTATTACGCACCCGCGACGAACTGAACCTGCTGGACAGCCGCGCGGTGCATGATTTCTTTGCCAGCGAGCGCATTGACCAGGTTTATCTGGCGGCGGCGAAAGTGGGCGGGATTGTCGCCAACAACACGTATCCGGCGGATTTCATCTACCAGAATATGATGATTGAGAGCAACATCATTCACGCTGCGCATCAGAACGACGTGAACAAACTGCTGTTTCTCGGATCGTCCTGCATCTACCCAAAACTGGCAAAACAGCCGATGGCAGAAAGCGAGCTGTTACAGGGCACGCTGGAGCCGACCAACGAGCCTTACGCCATTGCCAAAATCGCCGGGATCAAACTGTGCGAATCTTACAACCGCCAGTATGGACGCGATTACCGCTCTGTCATGCCGACCAACCTGTACGGGCCGCACGACAACTTCCATCCGAATAATTCGCATGTGATCCCCGCATTGCTGCGCCGCTTCCACGAGGCGACGGCACAGAATGCACCGGACGTGGTGGTGTGGGGCAGCGGTACGCCGATGCGCGAATTTCTGCATGTCGATGATATGGCGGCGGCAAGCATTCATGTCATGGAGCTGGCGCACGAAGTCTGGCTGGAAAACACCCAGCCGATGCTGTCGCACATTAACGTCGGCACGGGTGTTGACTGCACTATCCGCGAGCTGGCGCAAACCATCGCTAAAGTGGTGGGTTACAAAGGCCGGGTGGTTTTTGATGCCAGCAAACCGGATGGTACGCCGCGCAAACTGCTGGATGTGACGCGCCTGCATCAGCTTGGCTGGTATCACGAAATTTCACTGGAAGCGGGGCTTGCCAGCACTTACCAGTGGTTCCTTGAGAATCAAGACCGCTTTCGGGGGTAATGATGTTTTTACGTCAGGATGACTTTGCCACGGTAGTGCGCTCCACTCCGCTTGTCTCTCTCGACTTTATTGTCGAGAACAGCCGCGGCGAGTTTCTGCTTGGCAAAAGAACCAACCGCCCGGCACAGGGTTACTGGTTTGTGCCGGGAGGGCGCGTGCAGAAGGACGAAACGCTGGAAGCCGCATTTGAGCGGTTGACGATGGCGGAACTGGGGCTGCGTCTGCCGATAACAGCATGCCAGTTTTACGGTGTCTGGCAGCACTTTTATGACGATAACTTCTCCGGCACGGATTTCACCACGCACTATGTGGTGCTCGGTTTTCGCTTCAGAGTCGCGGAAGATGAACTATTACTGCCGGATGAGCAGCATGACGATTACTGCTGGCTGACGCCGGATGTGTTGCTCGACAGTGACAATGTTCACGCTAACAGCCGTGCCTATTTTCTCGCTGAGAAGCGTGCCGGAGTACCCGGATTATGAAAATACTGGTCTACGGCATTAACTACTCGCCGGAGTTAACCGGTATCGGCAAATACACCGGAGAAATGGTGGAATGGCTGGCAGCACAAGGTCACGAGGTGCGGGTTATTACCGCACCGCCTTACTACCCGCAGTGGCAGGTGGGCGAGAACTATTCCGCCTGGCGGTACAAACGAGAAGAGGGGGCCGCCACGGTGTGGCGCTGCCCGCTATATGTGCCAAAACAGCCGAGCACCCTGAAACGCCTGTTACATCTCGGCAGCTTTGCCGCCAGCAGTTTTTTCCCGTTGATGGCGCAACGTCGCTGGAAGCCGGATCGCATTATCGGCGTAGTACCAACGCTGTTTTGCACGCCGGGAATGCGCCTGCTGGCGAAACTCTCTGGTGCGCGTACCGTGCTGCATATTCAGGATTACGAAGTGGATGCCATGCTGGGGCTGGGCCTTGCCGGAAAAGGTAAAGGCGGCAAAGTGGCACAGCTGGCGACAGCCTTCGAACGTAGCGGACTGCATAACGTCGATAACGTCTCCACGATTTCGCGTTCGATGATGAATAAAGCTGTCGAAAAAGGTGTGGCGGAGGAAAACGTCATCTTCTTCCCCAACTGGTCGGAAATCGCCCGTTTTCAGCATGTCGCAGACGCTGATGTTGCTGCACTTCGTAACCAACTTGGCCTGCCGGATAACAAAAAAATCATTCTTTACTCCGGCAATATTGGTGAAAAGCAGGGGCTGGAGAACGTTATTGAAGCTGCCGATCGCCTGCGCGATGAACCGCTGATTTTTGCCATTGTCGGGCAGGGCGGCGGCAAAGCGCGGCTGGAAAAAATGGCGCAGCAGCGCGGACTGCGCAATATGCAATTTTTCCCGCTGCAATCTTATGACGCCTTGCCTGCACTGCTGAAGATGGGCGACTGCCATCTGGTGGTGCAAAAACGCGGCGCGGCAGATGCCGTATTGCCGTCGAAACTGACCAATATTCTGGCGGTAGGCGGTAACGCGGTAATTACCGCAGAAGCTCACACAGAACTGGGGCAGCTTTGCGAAACGTTCCCAGGAATTGCGGTTTGCGTAGAACCGGAATCGGTCGAGGCGCTGGTGGCGGGGATTCGTCAGGCGCTCCTGCTGCCCAAACACAACACGGTGGCACGTGAATATGCCGAACGCACGCTCGATAAAGAGAACGTGTTACGTCAATTTATACATGATATTCGGGGATAATTATGTCGCAGTCGAAACTCTATCCAGTTGTGATGGCAGGTGGCTCCGGTAGCCGCTTATGGCCGCTTTCCCGCGTACTTTATCCCAAGCAGTTTTTATGCCTGAAAGGCGATCTTACCATGCTGCAAACCACCATCTGCCGCCTGAACGGCGTGGAGTGCGAAAGCCCGGTGGTGATTTGCAATGAGCAGCACCGCTTTATTGTCGCGGAACAGCTGCGTCAACTAAACAAACTCACCGAGAACATTATTCTCGAACCGGCAGGGCGTAACACTGCGCCTGCCATTGCGTTGGCGGCGCTGGCGGCAGAACGTCATAGCCCGGACAGCGATCCGTTAATGTTGGTCCTGGCGGCAGATCATGTGATTGCCGACGAAGACGCGTTCCGCGCCGCCGTGCGTAATGCCATGCCGTATGCCGAAGCGGGCAAGCTGGTGACCTTCGGCATTGTGCCGGATCTACCTGAAACCGGATATGGCTATATTCGTCGCGGTGAAGTATCTGCGGGCGAGCAGGATACGGTGGCCTTTGAAGTGGCGCAGTTTGTCGAAAAACCGAATCTGGAAACCGCCCAGGCCTATGTGGCAAGCGGCGAATATTACTGGAACAGCGGCATGTTCCTGTTCCGCGCCGGACGCTATCTCGAAGAACTGAAAAAATATCGCCCGGATATTCTCGACGCCTGCGAAAAAGCGATGAGCGCCGTCGATCCGGATCTCGATTTTATTCGTGTGGATGAAGAGGCGTTTCTTGCCTGCCCGGAAGAGTCGGTGGATTACGCGGTCATGGAACGTACGGCAGATGCCGTTGTGGTGCCGATGGATGCGGGGTGGAGCGATGTCGGTTCCTGGTCCTCTTTATGGGAGATCAGCGCCCACACCGCCGAGGGCAACGTTTGCCACGGCGATGTGATTAATCACAAAACTGAAAACAGCTATGTGTACGCCGAATCTGGTCTGGTCACCACCGTCGGGGTGAAAGATCTGGTGGTGGTGCAGACCAAAGATGCGGTGCTGATTGCAGACCGTAACGCGGTACAGGATGTGAAAAAAGTGGTCGAGCAGATCAAAGCCGATGGTCGCCATGAGCATCGGGTGCATCGCGAAGTGTATCGCCCGTGGGGCAAATATGACTCTATCGACGCGGGCGATCGCTACCAGGTGAAACGCATCACCGTGAAACCGGGCGAGGGCTTGTCGGTACAGATGCACCATCACCGCGCGGAACACTGGGTAGTGGTCGCGGGAACGGCAAAAGTCACCATTGACGGTGATATCAAACTGCTTGGTGAAAACGAGTCCATTTATATTCCGCTGGGGGCAAAACACTGCCTGGAAAACCCGGGGAAAATTCCCCTCGATTTAATTGAAGTGCGCTCCGGCTCTTATCTCGAAGAGGATGATGTGGTGCGCTTCGCGGATCGCTACGGACGGGTATAAATGTCGCATCAGGCGCTGTTTGTCGGATGCGGCGTGAACGCCTTATCCGACCTACGGTTCGGATTTGTAGGCCTGAAAAGACGCAGCAGCGTCGCATCAGGCGCTGGCTGTCGGATGCAGCATGAACGCCTTATCCGACCTACGGTACGGATTTGTAGGCCTGATAAGACGCGACAGCGTCGCATCAGGCGATGGCTGTCGGATGCGGCGTGAACGCCTTATCCGACCTACGGTTCGGGTGTGTAGGCCTGATAAGACGCGACAGCGTCGCATCAGGCAATGAATGCAAAACAGCGATGTAAATAACGACAAAAACAAAATTGGCCGCTTCGGTCAGGGCCAACTATTGCCTGAAAAAGGGTAACGATATGAAAAAATTAACCTGCTTTAAAGCCTATGATATTCGCGGAAAATTAGGCGAAGAACTGAATGAAGATATCGCCTGG
The DNA here is from genome assembly GCF_009820115.1 of Escherichia sp. HH41S. Taxonomy (NCBI): domain Bacteria; kingdom Pseudomonadati; phylum Pseudomonadota; class Gammaproteobacteria; order Enterobacterales; family Enterobacteriaceae; genus Escherichia; species Escherichia sp. HH41S. Next base: position 20,776 of record NZ_VNXE01000071.1, on the reverse strand, counting down.
CGTATTGGGCGTGCCTATGGCGAATTTCTCAAACCGAAAACCATTGTTTTAGGCGGTGATGTCCGTCTCACCAGCGAAACCTTAAAACTGGCGCTGGCGAAGGGGTTACAGGACGCGGGCGTTGACGTGCTGGATATCGGCATGTCCGGCACCGAAGAAATCTATTTCGCCACGTTCCATCTCGGCGTGGATGGCGGCATCGAAGTTACCGCCAGCCATAATCCGATGGATTACAACGGCATGAAACTGGTGCGCGAAGGGGCTCGCCCGATCAGCGGTGATACCGGACTGCGCGACGTCCAGCGTCTGGCAGAAGCCAACGATTTTCCTCCCGTCGATGAAACCAAACGCGGTCGCTATCAGCAAATCAACCTGCGCGACGCTTACGTTGATCATCTGTTCGGTTATATCAACGTCAAAAACCTTACGCCGCTCAAGCTGGTGATCAACTCCGGGAACGGCGCGGCGGGTCCGGTGGTGGACGCCATCGAAGCCCGCTTTAAAGCCCTCGGCTCACCCGTGGAATTGATCAAAGTGCACAACACGCCGGACGGCAATTTCCCCAACGGTATTCCTAACCCGCTGCTACCGGAATGTCGCGATGACACCCGTAATGCGGTCATCAAACACGGCGCGGATATGGGTATTGCTTTTGATGGCGATTTTGACCGCTGTTTCCTGTTTGACGAAAAAGGGCAGTTTATCGAGGGCTACTACATTGTCGGCCTGCTGGCAGAAGCGTTCCTCGAAAAAAATCCCGGCGCGAAGATCATCCACGATCCACGTCTTTCCTGGAACACCGTTGATGTAGTGACTGCCGCAGGCGGCACCCCGGTGATGTCGAAAACCGGACACGCCTTTATTAAAGAACGTATGCGCAAGGAAGACGCCATCTACGGTGGCGAAATGAGCGCCCACCATTACTTCCGTGATTTCGCTTACTGCGACAGCGGCATGATCCCGTGGCTGCTGGTCGCCGAACTGGTGTGCATGAAAGGGAAAACGCTGGGCGAACTGGTGCGCGACCGCATGGCGGCATTCCCGGCAAGCGGTGAGATCAACAGCAAACTGGCGCAACCCGTTGAGGCGATTAATCGCGTCGAACAGCATTTTAGCCGCGAGGCGCTGGCGGTGGATCGCACCGATGGCATCAGCATGACCTTTGCCGACTGGCGCTTTAATCTGCGCTCCTCCAACACCGAACCGGTGGTACGCCTGAATGTGGAATCGCGCGGTGATGTGCCGCTGATGGAAGCGCGAACGCGAACTCTGCTGACGTTGCTGAACGAGTAATGTCGGATCTTCCCTTACCCCATTGCGGGTAAGGGGCTAATAACAGGAACAACGATGACAAATCTAAAAAAGCGCGAGCGAGCGAAAACCAATGCATCGTTAATCTCTATGGTGCAACGCTTTTCAGATATCACCATCATGTTTGCCGGGCTATGGCTGGTTTGCGAAGTCAGCGGACTGTCATTCCTCTACATGCACCTGTTGGTGGCGCTGATTACGCTGGTGGTGTTCCAGATGTTGGGCGGCATCACCGATTTTTATCGCTCATGGCGAGGTGTTCGGGCAACGACAGAATTTGCCCTGCTGCTGCAAAACTGGACGTTAAGCGTGATTTTTAGCGCCGGACTGGTGGCGTTCAACAATGATTTCGACACGCAACTGAAAATCTGGCTGGCGTGGTATGGGCTGACCAGCATCGGGTTGGTGGCTTGTCGTTCGTGTATTCGCATTGGTGCGGGCTGGTTGCGTAATCATGGCTATAACAAGCGTATGGTTGCCGTGGCGGGGGATTTAGCTGCCGGGCAAATGCTGATGGAGAGCTTCCGTAATCAGCCGTGGTTAGGGTTTGAAGTGGTGGGCGTTTACCACGACCCAAAACCGGGCGGTGTTTCTAACGACTGGGCGGGCAATCTGCAACAGCTGGTCGAGGATGCAAAAGCGGGCAAAATTCACAACGTCTATATCGCGATGCAAATGTGCGACGGCGCACGAGTGAAAAAACTGGTCCATCAACTGGCGGACACCACCTGTTCGGTGCTGCTGATCCCCGACGTCTTTACCTTCAACATTCTCCATTCACGCCTCGAAGAGATGAACGGCGTTCCGGTGGTGCCGCTGTACGACACGCCGCTTTCCGGGGTTAACCGCCTGATAAAACGTGCGGAAGACATTGTGCTGGCAACGCTGATCTTGCTGCTGATCTCCCCGGTGCTGTGCTGTATTGCGCTGGCGGTGAAACTCAGTTCACCAGGGCCGGTTATTTTCCGCCAGACTCGCTACGGCATGGATGGCAAGCCGATCAAAGTGTGGAAGTTCCGTTCGATGAAAGTGATGGAGAACGACAAAGTGGTGACCCAGGCGACGCAGAACGATCCGCGCGTCACCAAAGTGGGGAACTTTCTGCGCCGCACCTCGCTGGATGAACTGCCGCAGTTTATCAATGTGCTGACCGGGGGGATGTCGATTGTGGGGCCACGTCCGCACGCGGTGGCGCATAACGAACAATATCGCCAGCTCATTGAAGGCTACATGCTGCGCCACAAAGTGAAACCGGGCATTACCGGTTGGGCGCAGATTAACGGCTGGCGCGGCGAAACCGACACGCTGGAGAAAATGGAAAAACGCGTCGAGTTCGACCTTGAGTACATCCGCGAATGGAGCGTCTGGTTCGATATCAAAATCGTTTTCCTGACGGTATTCAAAGGCTTCGTTAACAAAGCGGCATATTGATATGAGCTTACGTGAAAAAACCATCAGCGGCGCGAAATGGTCGGCGATTGCCACAGTAATCATCATCGGCCTCGGGCTGGTGCAGATGACCGTGCTGGCGCGGATTATCGACAACCACCAGTTCGGTTTGCTTACCGTGTCGCTGGTGATTATCGCGCTGGCAGACACGCTTTCTGACTTCGGCATCGCTAACTCGATTATTCAGCGAAAAGAAATCAGCCATCTTGAACTCACCACGCTGTACTGGCTGAACGTCGGGCTGGGGATCGTGGTGTGCGTGGCGGTGTTTTTGTTGAGTGATGCCATTGGTGACGTGCTGAATAACCCGGATCTGGCACCGTTGATTAAAACATTGTCGCTGGCGTTTGTGGTGATCCCCCACGGGCAACAGTTTCGCGCGTTGATGCAAAAGGAGCTGGAGTTCAACAAAATCGGTATGATCGAAACCAGCGCGGTGCTGGCGGGCTTTACTTTTACAGTGGTTAGCGCCCATTTCTGGCCGCTGGCGATGACCGCGATCCTCGGTTATCTGGTCAATAGTGCGGTAAGAACGCTGCTGTTTGGCTACTATGGTCGAAAAATTTATCGCCCCGGTCTGCATTTCTCGCTGGCGTCTGTTGCGCCGAACTTACGCTTTGGTGCCTGGCTGACGGCGGACAGCATCATCAACTATCTCAACACCAACCTTTCAACGCTGGTGCTGGCGCGTATTCTCGGCGCGGGCGTGGCAGGGGGCTACAACCTGGCTTACAACGTGGCCGTTGTGCCGCCGATGAAGCTGAACCCCATCATCACCCGCGTGTTATTTCCGGCATTCGCCAAAATTCAGGACGACACCGAAAAGCTGCGCGTTAACTTCTACAAGCTGCTGTCGGTGGTGGGGATTATCAATTTTCCGGCGCTGCTGGGGCTGATGGTGGTGTCGAATAACTTTGTACCGCTGGTCTTTGGTGAGAAGTGGAACAGCATTATTCCGGTGCTGCAATTGCTGTGTATTGTGGGGCTACTGCGCTCAGTGGGTAACCCGATTGGCTCGCTGCTGATGGCGAAAGCGCGGGTGGATATCAGCTTTAAATTCAACGTATTCAAAACCTTTCTGTTTATTCCGGCGATTGTTATTGGCGGGCAGATGGCGGGCGCAATCGGCGTCACGCTTGGTTTCCTGCTGGTGCAGATTATCAACACCATTCTGAGTTATTTCGTGATGATTAAACCGGTGCTCGGTTCCAGTTATCGCCAGTACATCCTGAGTTTATGGCTGCCGTTTTATCTCTCGCTGCCGACGCTGGTGGTTAGTTATGCGCTGGGCATTGTGCTGAAAGGGCAACTGACGCTGGGGATGCTGCTGGCGGTGCAAATTATCGCGGGCGTGCTGGCGTTTGTGGTGATGATTGTGCTGTCGCGCCATCCGCTGGTGGTGGAAGTGAAGCGTCAGTTTTGTCGCAGCGAAAAAATGAAAATGCTTTTACGGGCGGGGTGAATAGTTGTTTTCGGTTCCGACAACGAACACAACAAACACAGCCTCACCTGGCATCAAATTTATGAGGAAAAAATGAAATTACTTATTCTGGGCAACCACACTTGCGGCAATCGCGGCGACAGCGCCATCTTGCGCGGTTTACTTGATGCCATCAACATCCTCAATCCACACGCCGAAGTGGACGTAATGAGCCGCTATCCGGTCAGTTCTTCCTGGCTGCTCAACCGCCCGGTAATGGGCGATCCGCTGTTCCTGCAAATGAAACAACACAACAGCGCGGCGGGCGTTGTCGGGCGCGTAAAAAAAGTCCTCCGTCGCCGCTACCAGCACCAGGTATTGCTCTCACGCGTCACCGACACCGGTAAGCTGCGTAATATCGCCATTGCCCAGGGATTCACTGACTTTGTGCGCCTGCTGTCAGGTTACGACGCCATTATTCAGGTCGGCGGATCGTTTTTTGTCGATCTCTACGGCGTGCCGCAGTTTGAACACGCGCTTTGCACGTTTATGGCGAAAAAGCCGCTGTTTATGATTGGTCACAGCGTCGGCCCGTTCCAGGATGAGCAATTTAACCAACTGGCAAACTACGTATTCGGGCACTGCGACGCGCTGATCCTGCGCGAATCGGTCAGCCTGGATCTAATGAAACGCAGCAATATCACTACCGCAAAAGTTGAACATGGCGTCGATACCGCATGGCTGGTCGATCACCACACCGAAGACTTCACCGCCAGCTATGCTGTTCAACACTGGCTGGACGTAGCCGCACAGCAAAAAACGGTGGCCATTACCCTGCGCGAACTGGCACCGTTCGACAAACGTCTCGGCACCACTCAACAAGCGTATGAAAAAGCCTTTGCCGGGCTGGTCAATCGCATTCTCGATGAAGGGTATCAGGTGATTGCGCTCTCCACCTGTACGGGCATCGACAGCTATAACAAAGACGACCGCATGGTGGCGCTCAATCTGCGTCAGCACATCAGCGATCCTGCCCGTTATCACGTGGTGATGGATGAGCTCAACGATCTGGAAATGGGCAAAATTCTGGGTGCCTGTGAACTCACCGTTGGTACGCGTCTGCACTCTGCCATTATCTCGATGAATTTCTCCACTCCGGCAATTGCCATCAACTACGAACACAAATCCGCCGGGATTATGCAGCAGCTTGGGCTACCTGAGATGGCGATTGATATCCGTCATTTATTAGACGGCAGCCTGCAAGCGATGGTTGCGGATACCTTAGGCCAGCTTCCTGCGCTGAACGCACGACTTAGCGAAGCCGTCAGTCGCGAACGCCAGGCAGGAATGCAGATGGTGCAATCTGTGCTTGAGCGCATCGGGGAGGCGAAATGAAGGTCGGCTTCTTTTTACTGAAATTTCCGCTGTCATCGGAAACCTTCGTTCTCAACCAAATCACTGCGTTTATTGATATGGGCTTTGAGGTGGAGATTGTCGCGCTGCAAAAAGGCGATACGCAAAACACCCACGCGGCATGGACGAAATATAACCTTGCCGCCAGAACTCGCTGGTTACAGGACGAACCACAAGGCAAAGTGGCGAAACTGCGCCACCGCGCCAGCCAGACCTTACGCGGCATTCATCGTAAAAATACCTGGCAGGCGCTCAACCTCAAACGCTATGGTGCCGAGTCGCGGAACCTGATTTTGTCTGCCATTTGTGGTCAGGTCGCAACACCGTTTCATGCCGATGTTTTTATCGCACATTTTGGCCCTGCGGGGGTAACCGCAGCAAAACTACGGGAACTGGGTGTCATTCGCGGCAAAATCGCCACTATCTTCCACGGTATTGATATCTCCAGTCGGGAAGTGCTCAACCATTACACTCCCGAATATCAGCAACTGTTCCGCCGCGGCGATCTGATGCTACCAATAAGCGATCTGTGGGCCGGAAGGCTGCAAAAAATGGGCTGCCCGAGGGAAAAAATCGCCGTATCGCGCATGGGCGTGGACATGACGCGTTTTAGCCCACGTCCGGTGAAAGCGCCCGCAACGCCGCTGGAAATCATTTCCGTCGCACGCTTAACCGAGAAAAAAGGCCTGCATGTGGCGATCGAAGCCTGCCGGCAGTTGAAAGAGCAGGGCGTGGCATTTCGCTATCGCATCCTCGGCATTGGCCCGTGGGAACGACGCCTGCGCACCCTCATCGAACAATATCAACTGGAAGATGTGGTAGAGATGCCGGGCTTTAAACCAAGCCACGAAGTGAAGGCGATGCTCGACGACGCGGATGTCTTCCTGTTGCCTTCGGTAACGGGTGCTGACGGTGATATGGAAGGTATTCCGGTGGCGCTAATGGAAGCAATGGCAGTCGGCATTCCGGTGGTTTCTACTCTGCATAGCGGAATTCCGGAACTGGTGGAGGCCGATAAATCCGGCTGGCTGGTGCCTGAGAACGATGCTCGCGCACTGGCGCAGCGACTGGTGGCGTTTAGCCAACTGGATACCGACGAACTTACTACGGTTGTCAAACGTGCGCGCGAAAAAGTCGAACACGATTTTAACCAGCAGGTGATTAACCGAGAACTCGCCAGCTTGTTGCAGGCTTTATAGAGGAGAACGTATGCCATTTAAAAAACTCTCCCGACGCACCTTCCTGACGGCAAGCTCCGCGCTTGCCTTCCTCCATACCCCTTTCGCTCGCGCACTTCCCGCCCGACAAAGCGTTAACATTAACGACTACAACCCACACGACTGGATCGCCTCATTTAAACAAGCCTTCGGCGAAGGGCAAACGGTCGTCGTGCCTGCTGGATTCGTTTGTGACAATATCAACACCGGCATCTTCATTCCTCCTGGCAAAACGTTACACATTCTTGGAAGCCTGCGCGGCAGCGGCAGAGGGCGGTTTGTCTTACAGGACGGCAGCCAGGTGACAGGGGAGGAGGGCGGCAGTATGCATAACATCACCCTGGATGTGCGCGGCTCTGACTGCATCATCAAAGGGCTGGCGATGAGCGGCTTTGGCCCGGTAACGCAGATTTATATCGGCGGCAAAAACAAACGGGTCATGCGCAACCTGACCATCGATAACCTGACCGTTAGCCACGCTAATTACGCCATCTTACGGCAGGGATTTCATAACCAGATTATCGGTGCCAATATCACCAATTGTAAGTTCAGCGACTTACAGGGCGACGCCATTGAATGGAACGTGGCAATTAACGACAGTGATATTTTGATCTCCGACCATGTCATCGAGCGTATCAACTGTACCAACGGCAAAATCAACTGGGGCATCGGTATAGGCCTTGCGGGGAGTACTTACGATAACAACTACCCGGAAGACCAGGCAGTGAAAAACTTTGTCGTGGCTAATATCACGGGATCGGATTGTCGGCAGTTGATCCATGTTGAAAATGGTAAACATTTTGTTATTCGTAATATCAAAGCCCGCAATATCACGCCGGATTTCAGTAAGAAAGCAGGCATTGATAACGCGACAGTTGCTATTTACGGTTGTGACAATTTCGTGATTGATAATATTGAAATGATTAATAGCGCCGGGATGTTAATCGGTTATGGGGTAATTAAAGGCAAATATCTCTCAATACCGCAAAATTTCCGAGTGAATAATATTCAACTGGATAATACTCATCTTGCTTATAAATTGCGCGGCATCCAAATCTCCGCCGGGAATGCCGTTTCCTTTGTGGCACTGACTAACATTGCGATGAAGCGTGCGTCATTGGAGCTGCATAACAAGCCGCAACACCTTTTTATGCGTAATATCAATGTGATGCAGGAATCCTCAGTTGGACCCGCATTGAGCATGAACTTCGACATGCGCAAAGACGTTCGCGGCGTCTTTATGGCGAAAAAAGAAACACTACTGTCTCTTGCAAATGTTCATGCGGTGAATGAAATGGGGCAAAGCTCCGTCGATATCGACAGGATTAATCACCATATTGTTAATGTAGAAAAGGTTAACTTTAGATTGCCGGAACGGAGAGAGTAGATTTACGACCATTCCTGGAAAAATGGAGCCATACTTAGGAACAATGCTACTGCAATCCACAACGAAGCGGCGTAACATCACAAGTAATTCAGTAATCAATTCAGGGTAATTGATGCTGGCGAAAAAAATCGAACAAGCTATAATTCAGCAACCATTTTACAGGTGGATGAAATAATGACGAATTTAAAAGCAGTTATTCCTGTAGCGGGTCTAGGGATGCATATGTTGCCTGCCACTAAGGCGATTCCCAAAGAGATGCTACCGATCGTCGACAAGCCAATGATTCAGTACATTGTTGACGAGATTGTGGCTGCAGGGATCAAAGAAATCCTCCTGGTAACTCACGCGTCCAAAAACGCGGTCGAAAACCACTTCGACACCTCTTATGAATTAGAATCTCTCCTTGAACTGCGCGTGAAGCGTCAGCTGCTGGCGGAAGTACAGTCCATCTGTCCGCCGGGCGTGACCATTATGAACGTGCGTCAGGGCGAACCTTTAGGTTTAGGCCACTCCATTTTATGTGCACGACCCGCCATTGGTGACAATCCATTTGTCGTGGTACTGCCAGACGTTGTGATTGACGACGCCAGCGCCGACCCGCTGCGCTACAACCTTGCTGCCATGATTGCGCGCTTCAACGAAACGGGCCGCAGCCAAGTGCTGGCAAAACGTATGCCGGGCGATCTCTCTGAATACTCCGTCATTCAGACCAAAGAACCACTGGATCGTGAAGGTAAAGTCAGCCGCATCGTCGAATTTATCGAAAAACCGGATCAGCCGCAGACGCTGGACTCAGACATCATGGCCGTTGGTCGCTATGTGCTTTCTGCCGATATTTGGCCGGAACTGGAACGTACTCAGCCTGGTGCATGGGGACGTATTCAGCTGACTGATGCTATTGCCGAGCTGGCGAAAAAACAGTCCGTTGATGCCATGCTGATGACTGGGGACAGTTACGACTGCGGTAAAAAAATGGGTTATATGCAGGCATTTGTGAAGTATGGACTACGCAACCTCAAAGAAGGGGCGAAGTTCCGTAAAGGGATTGAGAAGCTGTTAAGCGAATAATGAAAATCTGACCGGATGTAACGGTTGATAAGAAAATTATAACGGCAGTGAAGATTCGTGGCGAAAGTAATTTGTTGCGAATATTCCTGCCGTTGTTTTATATAAACAATCAGAATAACAACGAGTTAGCAATAGGATTTTAGTCAAAGTTTTCCAGGATTTTCCTTGTTTCCAGAGCGGATTGGTAAGACAATTAGCGTTTGAATTTTTCGGGTTTAGCGCGAGTGGGTAACGCTCGTCACATCGTAGGCATGCATGCAGTACTCTGGTAGCTGTAAAGCCAGGGGCGGTAGCGTGCATTAATACCTCTATTAATCAAATCTGGAGCAGTCTATTTCACAGCATGCTCTCTGGCTATATGGAATAAAAAAGTGAAGATACTTGTTACTGGTGGCGCAGGATTTATTGGTTCTGCTGTTGTTCGTCACATAATAAATAATACGCAAGATAGTGTTGTTAATGTCGATAAATTAACCTACGCCGGAAATCTGGAATCGCTCGCTGAAATTTCTGATTCTGAACGTTATTCATTTGAGCATGCAGATATCTGTGATGCCGCAGCGATGGCTCGTATTTTTTCACAACACCAGCCAGATGCGGTAATGCACCTGGCGGCTGAGAGCCACGTTGACCGCTCAATAACTGGTCCGGCGGCATTCATTGAAACTAATATTGTAGGTACTTACGTACTTTTAGAAGCAGCGCGCAATTATTGGTCTGGTCTGGATGATGAAAAGAAAAAAAACTTTCGCTTTCATCATATTTCTACTGATGAAGTGTATGGTGACTTACCCCATCCGGATGAAGTAAATAGCAATGAAACATTGCCGTTATTTACGGAAACGACAGCATACGCGCCAAGTAGTCCATATTCTGCTTCTAAAGCGTCAAGCGATCATTTGGTTCGCGCATGGAAACGTACTTATGGTTTACCGACAATCGTGACTAATTGCTCGAACAACTATGGCCCTTATCATTTCCCGGAAAAGCTTATTCCACTGGTTATTCTTAATGCACTGGAAGGTAAGGCATTACCTATTTATGGCAAAGGAGATCAAATTCGCGACTGGTTGTATGTAGAGGATCATGCTCGTGCGCTATATACCGTAGTTACTGAAGGTAAAGCGGGTGAAACCTATAACATTGGCGGACACAACGAAAAGAAAAACATCGATGTTGTGCTGACTATTTGTGATTTGTTGGATGAGATAGTCCCGAAAGAGAAATCTTATCGTGAGCAAATTACTTATGTTGCTGATCGCCCAGGACACGATCGCCGTTATGCGATTGATGCTGAGAAGATTAGTCGCGAATTGGGTTGGAAACCACAGGAAACGTTTGAGAGCGGGATTCGGAAGACAGTAGAATGGTACCTGTCCAATACAAAATGGGTTGATAATGTGAAAAGTGGCGCCTATCAATCGTGGATTGAACAAAACTATGAGGGACGCCAGTAATGAATATCCTCCTATTCGGCAAAACAGGGCAGGTAGGTTGGGAACTACAGCGTGCTCTGGCACCTCTGGGTAATTTGATTGCTCTTGATGTTCACTCCACTGATTATTGTGGTGATTTTAGTAATCCTGAAGGTGTAGCTGAAACCGTAAGAAGCATTCGGCCTGATATTATTGTCAACGCAGCCGCTCACACCGCAGTTGACAAAGCAGAATCAGAACCGGAGTTTGCACAATTACTTAACGCGACAAGTGTCGAAGCGATTGCGAAAGCAGCCAATGAAGTCGGCTCCTGGGTTATTCACTACTCTACTGACTACGTATTTCCGGGAACCGGTGAAATACCATGGCAGGAGGCGGATGCAACCGCACCGCTAAATGTTTACGGTGAAACCAAGTTAGCCGGAGAAAAAGCATTACAAGAGCATTGTGTGAAGCACCTTATTTTCCGGACCAGCTGGGTCTATGCAGGTAAAGGAAATAACTTCGCCAAAACGATGTTACGTCTGGCAAAAGAGCGTGAAGAATTGGCCGTTATTAACGATCAGTTTGGTGCGCCAACAGGTGCTGAGCTGCTGGCTGATTGTACAGCACATGCCATTCGTGTCGCACTGAATAAACCAGAAGTCGCAGGCTTGTACCATTTGGTAGCCAGTGGTACCACAACCTGGCACGATTATGCTGCGCTGGTTTTTGAAGAGGCGCGCAAAGCAGGCATTCCCCTCGCACTCAACAAACTCAATGCGGTACCAACAACAGCCTATCCTACACCAGCTCGTCGTCCACATAACTCTCGCCTTAATACAGAAAAATTTCAGCAGAACTTTGCGCTTGTCTTGCCTGACTGGCAGGTTGGCGTGAAACGCATGCTCAACGAATTATTTACGACTACAGCAATTTAATAGTTTTTGCATCTTGTTCGTGATGGTGGAACAAGATGAATTAAAAGGAATGATGAAATGAAAACGCGTAAAGGTATTATTTTAGCAGGTGGTTCTGGTACTCGTCTTTATCCTGTGACTATGGCAGTCAGTAAACAGCTGTTACCTATTTATGATAAACCGATGATCTATTACCCGCTCTCTACACTGATGTTGGCGGGTATTCGCGATATTCTAATTATAAGTACGCCACAGGATACTCCTCGTTTTCAACAACTGCTGGGTGACGGGAGTCAGTGGGGCCTTAATCTTCAGTACAAAGTGCAACCGAGCCCAGATGGTCTTGCGCAGGCATTTATCATCGGTAAAGAGTTTATCGGTAGTGATGATTGTGCTCTGGTTCTCGGTGATAATATCTTCTACGGTCACGATCTGCCGAAGTTAATGGATGCCGCTGTTAACAAAGAAAGTGGTGCAACGGTATTTGCCTATCACGTTAATGATCCTGAACGCTATGGTGTCGTTGAGTTTGACAAAAACGGTACGGCAATTAGCCTGGAAGAAAAACCGCTACAGCCAAAAAGTAATTATGCGGTAACTGGGCTTTATTTCTATGATAACGACGTTGTAGAAATGGCAAAAAATCTTAAGCCATCTGCCCGAGGTGAACTGGAAATTACCGATATTAATCGTATCTATATGGAACAGGGGCGTTTGTCTGTCGCTATGATGGGGCGTGGTTATGCATGGCTGGATACAGGGACGCATCAAAGCCTTATTGAAGCAAGTAACTTCATTGCCACCATTGAAGAGCGTCAGGGATTAAAAGTATCTTGCCCGGAAGAGATTGCTTATCGTAAAGGGTTTATTGATGCTGAGCAGGTAAAAGTATTAGCCGAACCGCTTATCAAGAATCAATATGGTCAATATTTGCTGAAAATGATCAGCGAATAGTATGTGGGAACTCAATGATGGATATTAAATTAATCTCTTTGCAAAAACATGGGGATGAGCGTGGTGCATTAATTGCTCTTGAAGAGCAACGAAATATACCTTTCGAAGTCAAAAGAATATATTACATACTCGAGACTCTTAAGGGAGTAAGACGCGGATTTCATGCGCACAAGGTTACTCGTCAGTTAGCTATTGTAGTCAAGGGAGCTTGTAAATTTCATCTGGATAATGGTAAAGAAACAAAGCAGGTGGAACTTAATGATCCAACAATTGCGTTGCTGATAGAACCCTATATATGGCATGAAATGTATGATTTTAGTGATGATTGTGTGCTGCTTGTAATTGCGGATGATTTCTATAAAGAGTCTGATTATATACGCAATTATGATGATTTTATTAGAAGAGTAAATTCAATTGAGAATTCATAAGCTAAGTGACGTCCAGACAACATCAATTGGTGATGGAACAACTATCTGGCAGTTTGTTGTAATACTAAAAGGTGCTGTAATTGGTAATAATTGCAACATCTGTGCAAATACCTTGATTGAAAATAACGTTGTAATTGGTAACAATGTCACAGTCAAAAGCGGTGTGTATATTTGGGATGGCGTTAAAATAGAGGATAATGTTTTTATTGGTCCTTGTGTAGCATTTACAAATGATAAGTATCCTCGCTCTAAAGTCTATCCTGATGAATTTTTGCACACAATAATACGCAAAGGAGCATCAATAGGTGCTAATGCAACCATCCTGCCAGGAATTGAAATTGGTGAAAAAGCAATCGTTGGTGCGGGGAGTGTCGTAACCAAAAATGTACCGCCATGCGCAATAGTAGTAGGTAATCCAGCTCGATTTATTAAATGGGTAGAGGATAATGAATAAAATTGATTTTTTAGATCTTTTTGCAATTAACCAGCGACAGCACAAAGAATTAGTCTCTGCGTTTAGTAGGGTGCTAGATTCTGGTTGGTATATCATGGGCGAAGAACTTGAGCAGTTCGAGAAAGAGTTCGCAGAATACTGTGGAGTTAAGTATTGCATTGGTGTAGCAAATGGCCTTGATGCGTTGATACTAGTATTGAGGGCATGGAAAGAACTCGGCTATCTAGAAGACGGTGACGAGGTATTAGTACCGGCAAATACATATATTGCTTCTATTCTTGCTATAACAGAGAACAAACTTGTTCCTGTTCTTGTTGAACCAGATATAGAAACTTATAATATTAATCCTGCTTTAATTGAAAATTACATTACGGAAAAAACTAAAGCAATATTACCGGTTCACTTATATGGTCTATTGTGCAATATGCCAGAAATTAGTGCAATCGCAAGAAAATATAATCTGTTGATTCTTGAAGATTGTGCACAAGCACATGGTGCAATACGTGATGGTCGCAAAGCTGGAGCTTGGGGGGATGCTGCAGGATTTAGTTTTTATCCAGGAAAAAACCTTGGAGCTTTGGGGGATGCGGGAGCTGTTACTACAAATAATGCAGAATTATCCTCAACTATAAAAGCTTTGCGAAATTATGGGTCACATAAGAAATATGAAAATATTTATCAGGGATTGAATAGTCGATTGGATGAACTGCAAGCAGCCTTATTGCGTGTAAAAATCCATACATTACCGGAAGATACTGCGATTCGGCAAAGGATTGCTGAAAAATATATTCGTGAAATAAAAAACCCTGCGATTACGTTACCAGTGTACGAAGGCCAAGGTGCGCACGTTTGGCATTTATTTGTAGTAAGAATCGCTAATCGTGAAAAATTCCAGTCATACTTATCAGAGAAGGGTATCCAAACCTTAATTCACTATCCATTACCACCCCATAAGCAGCAAGCATATCAAAATATGTCTAGTCTTAGCCTTCCAATTACTGAGCAAATTCATGATGAAGTCATTTCTTTACCTATAAGTCCGGTAATGAGTGAAGATGATGTCAATTATGTAATCAAAGTGGTCAATGATTACAAGTAATGAAAAAATTTCTTCAGGTAACTATATTATCCGCTATCTATACATTCATTAAAATGATTGCGGGTTTTATCATCGGTAAGGTAGTAGCAATTTATACAGGGCCATCAGGGGTAGCAATGCTTGGCCAAGTGCAAAGTTTAATCACAATAGTTGCAGGTACTACTTCTGCACCTGTAAGCACTGGTCTTGTTCGATATACTGCGGAAAATTGGCAAGAAGGACAGGAAGCATGCGCGCCATGGTGGCGCGCATGCTTAAGGGTTACTCTGTTTTTATTCTTGCTTATTATTCCCGTTGTTATTTTATTGTCGAAAAATATTAGCGAGTTACTTTTTAGCGATGGACAATACACATGGTTAATCATTTTCGCATGTTGTATATTGCCATTCTCCATTTTAAATACATTGATCGCTTCAGTTTTAAATGGTCAACAATTCTATAAGCAATATATATTGGTTGGGATGTTTTCTGTATTCATTTCTACTATGTTTATGATTTTGTTGATTGTAGCTTATAATCTTAAAGGTGCATTGATTGCCACGGCTATAAATAGTGCTATTGCTGGTCTTGTATTAGTTTTATTTTGTCTCAATAAATCTTGGTTTAGATTTAAATATTGGTGGGGTAAAACGGATAAAGACAAAATTATAAAAATTATTCATTATACTCTGATGGCTTTGGTTTCTGTTATCTCCATGCCTACAGCATTGATGTGTATTAGAAAAATATTGATTGCTAAAACTGGTTGGGAGGATGCAGGGCAATGGCAGGCCGTATGGAAGATATCTGAGGTCTATCTTGGTGTTGTGACAATTGCTTTGTCAACATATTTCTTACCAAGATTGACAATTATAAAAACAAGTTTCCTTATAAAAAAAGAGGTAAATAGTACTATATTATACATAGTATCTATTACTTCATTCATGGCGTTGAGTATCTATTTATTCCGCGATTTGGTAATAACAGTTTTATTTACTGAACAGTTTCGCTCAGCTCGTGAATTATTTTTGTTACAACTCGTAGGGGATGTAATAAAAATTGCTGGTTTTCTTTATGCATACCCTCTTCAAAGTCAGGGGCATACTAAACTATTCATCAGTTCAGAAGTGATTTTTTCTATGCTCTTTATCGTTACCACCTATATTTTTGTTGTAAATTATGGAGTACATGGTGCTAACATAAGTTATGTCATTACATATAGTTTATATTTTGTGTTTGCATTTGTGTTTACTAATTTTATTAATGTCAGAAGAATTAATTAAAAACAGAGGTTGAAATTGAAAATAATTATACCTGTCTTAGGATTTGGCAGGGCTGGTGGTGAAAGAGTTCTTTCTAAGCTGGCAACTGAATTGATGAATTATGGACATGATGTAAGTTTTGTTGTTCCAGATAATAGAACTAATCCATATTATGCTACCACAGCAAAAATCGTCACGAGTAAATCTAGTCAAAACCGTGTAAAAATATTGAGAATCATTAAAAATTACTATAATCTGTGGCGTAAATGCATAGAATTAAATCCTGATGCTGTAGTTGCTAGTTTTCATTTGACTGCCTATCTTGTCGCATTATTACCAATCACCCGTCGTAAGAAATATTATTATATTCAGGCGTATGAAGTTAATTTTTTTGATAATATAATATGGAAATTAATAGCGGGTTTAACATATTATTTACCGCTTAAAAAAATACTAAATAGTCCTAATTTGCTTCCTCATAAACATGATGATTTTATAGGAGTAGTTCCTGCAGGAGTAGATTTAAACGTTTTCTATCCGAAACCATCAAATAGGTTATTAAATGGTCACACATCAATAGGGATTATTGGTAGAAAAGAGAAGCACAAAGGAACTAGCGAAATTATTTCAGTATTGTGTTCACTGGAAAATAAAGTTGGAATTATAATTAATATTGCGATCTATCTTGAAGAAGTTGATAAGGAGCGTTTAATTGCTGCCGGGTTTCAGGTTAATTTTTTTCCGATTACTTCTGATTTAGAATTGGCATCTTTTTATCGAAGCAATGACATCATGATTGCAGCTGGGTTAATTGAAGATGGCGCTTTCCATTATCCTTGTGCTGAATCAATGGCTTGTGGTTGTCTTGTTATTTCAAATTATGCGCCACTTACTGAAACTAACAGTGTACTTAAATTAGTCAAGTTTGATGCTTGCAAACTTGGTGAAGCAATTAATCTTTGTCTCAATCTTGACCTAGAAGAAAAAAGCAAAGAAATCCAATCTAATATTTCTGTGTTGAATAAATATGACTGGAAAATTGTTGGTGAAACTTTCAATAGTTTATTGTTAGATGCAAATAAATAGTATACGTTGATGGGGAAAATATGAATATTGTTAAAACTGATATTCCAGATCTGATCGTTCTTGAACCAAAAGTGTTTAGTGATGAACGCGGCTTTTTTATGGAGAGTTATAATCAGATTGAATTTGAGAAGACAATAGGAAGGCACGTAAATTTTGTTCAGGATAATCATTCAAAATCTAGTAAAGGCGTACTACGTGGGTTACATTATCAATTAGCACCGTATGCACAGGCTAAATTAGTTCGATGTGTTGTAGGTCAGGTATTTGATGTTGCTGTTGATCTTAGAAAAAATTCACCAACGTTCAAAAAATGGTTTGGAATAACCCTTTCCGCAGAAAATAAACGACAATTATGGATACCTGAAGGATTTGCTCATGGTTTCTTGGTGACCAGTGATGAAGCTGAGTTCATTTATAAAACAACGAACTACTATGCTCCTGGTCATCAGCAAGCAATTATTTACAATGATCCTATTTTAAACATCGATTGGCCTTTCTGCAGTAGTGCTCTGTCATTATCGCAAAAAGATCAAGAAGCAAAATTATTTTCAGAATTATTGGACAGTGAACTGTTCTAATAAAGTGTGCCACCTTATCCGTCTGAAGGATAGGTGGTTGCTTATATTTTTTGAGTATGTTTGTATAATGACAGAAAATAGTCCGAAATATAAACACGATAAAAGCTTAATAAGTTTTATCTACTTATTTTTTATATTTACACTTATTGTAGGCTTCATTATCGCAAATACCCAGTTTTTGGGGCGAAGTAGAGACTATGATAATTATATACAGATCTTTTCTGGTGAAGAAGGGGAGGGGGTTCTTGAATTATTTTATCGCGGATTGATGTTAATAACGACCAGCTATGAAACTATCATTTTTATAATTTTAACATGTTCTTTTTTTATAAAGGCAAGGTTTCTTGCTAACTATTCGCGTAATTTTTCAGGCTTGACCTTATTCTTTGTTTATTATGCAAGCGTTGCACTTTGGGTTTTAGATTATACTCAATTCAGAAATGGTCTATGTATTTCCATTTTAATGTTTTCCGTATACTATTTATTTATAAATAAACCGACTTATTTTTATTTCTCGCTATTATGTGCAATTGCAACTCATTGGTCTGCTTTGCCTTTTTTGCTTTTATATCCTTTTGTCTATTCAAAAAAAATAAGACACCTTGGTTATTTTTGTTTCAGTATTCTTGTTTTGATTGCGATCTCAGGAGAAGGAAAAGAGATCATTTCTTTTATAAGAAATTTTGGAGTGGGACAAAAAATAGGAAACGAAGCTGGTGTAAATTTAATAAATTCATTATCCCTTACCGCTATTTTCTGGTTTGTTATTAGTTACATATCAAGCATTGGAAATGAAAGGAGAAATTTAAGACTTTTCTTTTGTTATGGTGTCATGCAATACGTGACTTTTAGCCTTTTCTCTCTACCTGTTATGGCTTTCCGTATTTTGGAAATGTATTTTTTCCTTATGTTAACCATTGGGGTGTTTATTAAGCAAAAAAAGAATTATTATTTTGTTTTTTGCAAAGTGTTAATTTTATTGTATCTAACATACTATTATCATATGGTTTTTGGAGTGATTAATGTGTAAGGCTAAGGTGTTGGCTATAATTGTTACTTACAACCCGGAAATTATTCGTTTGACGGAATGTATTAACTCTTTAGCCCCACAAGTTGAGAGAATAATTCTTGTAGATAATGGCTCAAATAATAGTCATTTGATAAAAAATATCATTATTAATAACCTTGAAATTATTTTGCTTTCGGAAAACAAAGGCATTGCATTTGCTCAGAACCATGGTGTTAAGAAGGGTCTGGAAGCAAAAGAGTTTGACTATTTATTTTTCTCAGATCAGGATACTTGCTTTCCTAGCGATGTTATTGAAAAACTTAAGAGTACATTTACGAAAAATAATAAAAAAGGTAAAAATGTTGCTTGTGCTTCTCCTTTTTTTAAAGACCATCGTTCAAATTATATGCATCCGTCAGTCAGCCTAAATATTTTTACGAGTACAAAAGTTATATGTAGTGAAGTAGACGATGATCTTTATCCCTCGCATGTTATTGCTTCTGGGATGTTAATGTCTCGCGAGGCATGGCGCGTCGTCGGACCATTTTGTGAAAAACTCTTTATAGACTGGGTTGATACAGAATGGTGTTGGCGTGCATTAGCTAATAGTATGATTATTGTTCAGACACCATCAGTCATCATTTCTCATGAACTTGGGTATGGGCAGAAAATTTTTGCTGGTCGATCTGTTACAATACATAATTCTTTCAGAAATTTTTATAAAATACGTAATGCAATATACTTAATGCTGCATTCAAATTATAGCTTCAAGTATCGTTATCATGCTTTTTTTCATGCGACAAAGAATATTGTATTTGAAATTTTATATTCGAAAGAAAAATTAAATTCACTGAAGGTTTGTTTTAAAGCTGTACGTGATGGTATGTTCAATAATTTTTAATGCAAAAATAGTTAGGCTCAAGGTGTTTAAATGGAAGAAAATAATATGAAGACGGTCGCTGTAGTTGGCACAGTGGGTGTTCCTGCTTGTTATGGTGGGTTTGAATCACTTGTTCAGAATCTAATTGATTATCAATCTGATGGTATACAATATCAGATATTTTGCTCTTCAAAAAAATATAATAAAAAATTAAAAAATTATAAAAATGCAGAATTAATCTATTTGCCGATAAATGCCAATGGCGTCTCTAGCATAATTTATGACATTATGTGTTTAATTATTTGTTTATTCAAAAGGCCAGATGTTGTTTTAATATTGGGGGTATCTGGTTGTTTATTTCTACCAATTTATAAACTATTTTCAAAATCAAAGATCATTGTCAACATCGATGGGCTTGAATGGCGTAGAAATAAATGGGGAACGTTTGCTAAGAAATTTCTCAAAATATCTGAGGCGATATCTATTAGAATAGCTGATATTATCATTTCAGATAATCAAGCAATAGCTGATTATGTGGAAAATAAGTACAATAAAAAAAGTGTAGTTATAGCTTATGGGGGAGATCATGCTACTAATCTTAGTACACCGATAGACGATGATCAAAAAAAAGATGGTTATTATTTGGGGCTTTGTAGGATAGAGCCTGAGAATAATATAGAAATGATTTTGAATGCCTTCATTAATACAGATAAAAAAATTAAATTTATGGGTAATTGGGATAATAGCGAGTATGGGCGCCAGCTAAAAAAATATTATTCAAACTATCCAAATATCACACTACTAGAACCTAACTATAATATCGAAGAACTTTATAAACTAAGAAAAAATTGCCTTGCATACATTCATGGACACTCGGCTGGTGGAACAAACCCTTCTTTAGTTGAAGCGATGCATTTTAATATTCCTATTTTTGCTTTCGATTGTGACTTTAATCGTTACACAACTAATAATTTAGCTCATTACTTTAATGATTCTGAACAACTGACCTCATTAGCAGACAGTTTGTCTTTTGGAAATCTTAAATGTCAAGTATTAGATTTAAAAAATTATGCTGAAGATATGTATAACTGGAGGCATATAGCTGCTATGTATGAATCTATTTATTAAACGCATTAACAATAATATAATTGACCTTATATAGCTATCAGAGTAAAAATGTAACGCTGATTTTTTTTGTTAAATGATGCGCATTATATATTTAATGATTAAAATACTCTTGATCAAATAAAACTATTTAATTAATAATGTAAAATTTCATTATGCTATTTAAGATGTGAAAAATAACTTAAATAAATGATGGGATATATTTATATTATCCCGGTTATAGACAAGCCCAGGGAAAGATCATCGTGTGCCGTAGGCACAAAGATGCAAAACGGGACGTTTTGCATGTAATAAGCATAAGCTTGTGAAGAGATGGTGGCAG
>NZ_VNXE01000035.1:0-39811 GCF_009820115.1 Escherichia sp. HH41S | reverse complement strand
ATTAATATTTTGACGAATGATAAGGTATTCAAGGCAGGGTTAAGACGTAAGATGCGAAAAGCAGCCATGGACAGAAAGTATCTGGCGTCAGTCCTTGCGGGGAGCGGGCTTGAGTAATCTTGCCCTGAATACCGGACTGAGAATCAAAAAGCCGGTTAACTGAAACTGTCCAGGTTTTGGGGGCAGTCCATAAACGCTTTATCCTGCCTAAAAAACCACTAAATTTCAATAAATTGCACCGACGCATAGGCCCGATAAGCTTGCGCATCGGGCACTGTAATTACGCCATTGTCCCAATCGTCTTCCTGAATCGCAGCAGCGCGATGGTGAAAAACACGCCGCCAATTGCCATCAGCGTCAGGAACTGCGGCCAGACGATTTCGAATCCGGCACCACGGTAGAGAATGGCCTGCGCGAGGCTGACAAAGTGTGTCGTCGGCATGGTCAGCATAATGTCCTGCACCATCTGCGGCATACTTTCGCGCGGCGTGGAGCCACCGGAAAGCATTTGCAGCGGCAGTAGCACCAGAATCACCAGCAGCCCCAGTTGCGGCATTGAACGCGCTATCGTCCCCATAAAAATGCCGATTGACGTGGTGGCAAACAGACTGAGCGCCACGCCAAGCATAAACAGCGGGATCGAGCCTTCAATCGGTACGCCCAGTACACCTTTCACCATCAGCACCAGCGATAATCCCGACACCACCAGCACCACCAGCCCCATCGACCAGACCTTCGCCATCATGATCTCAAACGGCGTTATCGGCATCACCAGTAAGTGTTCCACCGTGCCGTGTTCACGCTCGCGGATCAGCGCCGATCCGGTCAGTACAATCGCCAGCATGGTAATGTTGTTGATGATCGCCATCACCCCGCCAAACCACGCGGGATCGAGGTTCGGATTAAAGCGCATGCGGGTTTCCAGCGATACCAACGGTTCGCTGTTATCACGGTAACGCGCGACAAAGCTGTTCACTTCACCGTTGATAATATTCTGGATATAACCGTTGCCAGTGAATGCCTGGCTCATGCGCGTGGCATCGACGTTCACCTGAATATCCGGCTGGCGTCCTGCGAGGACATCACGCTGAAAATTAGGCGGAATATTTATCGCGAAGGTATAGCGCCCGGCGTCCAGCCCGGCATCCATCTCATCGGCAGTGATCATCTCCGGTGGCAAAAACCACGGGCGGTAGAAGCTGTTAACGATCCGGTTCGATAACTGCGATTGATCCATATCGGCAATAGCGATCGGTGCCAGGTTCAACGATCCTGGCGTAACGGTCGCTGACGAATACACCGACACTGTAAACGAGAAGACAATCAACGTCAGCATCGCTTTATCACCGAGCAGACTGCGCAACTCTTTGATACCCAGATTAAAAATATTGCGTAAATGGCGCATCATCCCTCCTGTTTTTTCAGCAGCAGGATGCTTAAGCCCATCACCAGCGGGATGGCTATCAGCAACGGGATAAAAAGTTGCCACAAATCAGTCAGATCCAGCGCCTTCGAGAACGTCCCGCGGGCGATAGTCAGAAAATGACTGGTCGGGTAAACCTCGCCGATCCAACGTCCCGGACCTTCCAGCGAAGCTACCGGATCGATCATCCCGGAAAACTGCGTCGCCGGAATCAACGTGATAATCGCCGTACCGAAAATGGCGGCAATCTGGCTTTTCATAAAAGTAGAGATCAGCAGCCCCATTCCGGTGGCAATGATGATATACAGCAGCGCCGCCAGGGTGAGCGTCAGGAAACTGCCTTTATGCGGCACGCCAAACACAAACACCGACAGGGCGCAGAGCAGGAAAAAGTTCAGCATTCCCAGCCCGATGTACGGCAGCTGTTTGCCAAGCAAAAATTCGCTACGGGTGGTAGGAGTCACGTAAAGGTTGATAATCGACCCCAACTCTTTTTCCCGCACTACGCTAAGGGCGCTTAACATCGACGGAATCATCATCAGCAACAGCGGGATCACCGCCGGAACAATCGCTGGCAGGCTTTTTACGTCCGGGTTATAGCGATAGCGTGTCTCAATATTCATCAGCCCGCTTTGGCCTGCGGGCGTGGATTGCCGACTCGCCACATCCTGTAGCCAGCTCTGGTGCATGGCCTGCACGTAACCTTTTACCGTTTCGGCACGACTGGGCATCGCACCGTCGATCCAGACACCGAGTTCCACAGGCGTACCACGCGCGATATCGCGCCCGAAATTGGGTGGAATCTCAATCGCCACCGTGATATCGCCCGCACGCATCCGACGATCAAGCTCGTCATAACTGGTGAGCGGCGGCTGTTCGATAAAATAACGGGAACCGGAGAGATTGAGCGTCCACGCCTGGCTACTGACGGTCTGGTCGCGATCAAGCACCGCAAAGCGCAGATTTTCCACATCCATACTGATGCCGTAACCCATTATCAGCATCAGGATCACCGTTCCCATCAGCGCCAACGTCGAACGTACCGGATCGCGGCGCAGTTCCAGTGCTTCGCGACGGCTGTAGCTAAACAGACGTCGCAGGCTAAATCCCTGACGCGGCGCGTGGGTGGTGTCATGTACCACAGGCGGCGCTTCGGCTTCGTTGCTCTGCCCTGCCGCTTCCTGCAAATAGGCGATAAATGCCTCTTCCAGACTGGCGGCTCCGCGTTTCTCAACCAGTTCCTGCGGTGTACCGCTGGCGAGCACTTTTCCGGCGTGCATCAGTGAGATGCGGTCGCAGCGTTCCGCTTCGTTCATAAAGTGGGTGGAGATGAAGATAGTCACTTTGTCCTGGCGCGAAAGATCGACCATCAACTGCCAGAACATATCCCTCGCCACCGGATCGACGCCAGAAGTAGGCTCATCGAGGATTAACATCTCCGGGCGATGAATCACCGCCACCGCCAGCGAAAGCCGCTGGCGAATGCCGAGCGGCAATGACTCCGGCAGAACATCTTCAACGTCGTTGAGCTTAAAACGCTCACTCATTTCAGCCACTCGCGCGGGAATTTCCGCTTCCGGAATGTGAAACAAACGGGCATGTAACTCCAGGTTTTGCCGCACGGTGAGTTCGTTATAGAGCGAAAACGCCTGCGACATATAGCCCACCCGCCGACGGGTATCGATATCTTTTGGATCAACCGGTTGTCCGAACAGCCACGCCTCACCTTCGCTGGCGGGTAGCAGTCCGGTAAGCATTTTCATGGTGGTGGATTTACCGCAGCCGTTCGAACCAAGGAAGCCAAAAATCTCCCCGCGTGGAATGCGGAAATTGACGTGATCAACAGCAACGAAGGAACCAAAACGCATGGTCAGATCGCGCGCTTCGATGGCAATCTCTGCGTTTTCAGGTTGATACGGTGGGATCACTACCGCCTGATGCGCCTGCCGTTGTGCTTGCGGTAACAGATTTATAAATGCTTCTTCCAGCGTGGCGCTTTGCGTTTGCTGCCGCAGCTCTTCGGCGCTGCCAGTCGCCAGTACTTCTCCGGCATTCATCGCTACCAGCCAGTCGAAGCGTTCCGCCTCTTCCATATAGGCGGTGGCAACCAGCACGCTCATATTGCTCTGTCGCTGGCGAATACTGTCGATCAGATCCCAGAACTGGGCGCGAGAGAGCGGGTCAACCCCCGTTGTTGGCTCATCAAGAATCAACAATTCCGGGTCGTGGATTAACGCACAGCACAGCCCCAGTTTTTGCTTCATCCCGCCGGAGAGTTTACCTGCCGGACGATCGCGAAACGGTGCTAACCCGGTGCTGGTCAGCAGCTCATTAATTCGGACTTCCCGCTCCGCTTTGTCGTGACCGAACAGGCGGGCGAAAAAATCGACGTTTTCATACACCGACAAGGTGTGGTAGAGGTTTTTGCCCAGTCCCTGCGGCATCCAGGCAATGCGCGGGCAGACGTCACGGCGATGCCTCGGGTCGCGCATATCGCCGCCCAGCACGATCACGTTGCCCTGCTCAATGACGCGGGCACCGGAAATCAGTGACAACAAACTCGACTTCCCAACGCCGTCCGGGCCAATCAGCCCGACCATGCAGCGGGCCGGAATATCGAGAGTGATATTGTTCAGCGCAACTGTTTTTCCATAATGCTGGCTCACGCCCGCCAGTTGCGCGACAGGCGGGACGGGAACCAGTTCCAGATGCGTCATTGCGGCAACCTCACCGCAAGGTCGTCAGGCCACGGAAGTTCTTCGTTCACCCGCACCCACGCCACGCCCGGCAAACCGGTTTTGACATATTCCAGATGTTGCTGGAGTAATTCCGGTGGGATACGCGCTTTGACGCGGAACATCAGTTTCAGCCGCTCATCGCTGGTTTCGACGGTTTTTGGCGTGAACTGGGCGACGCTGGCGACAAAGCTGATGGACGCAGGAATACGCAGATCTGGCGCGGCATCGAGGATCAGTCGGGCTTCGCCGCCCAGTTTCAGCGTGCCCGCCTGTTCGGTTGGCAGGAAGAAGGTCATATAGACATCGCTGAGATCGACCATATTTAGCACCCGACCGCCTGCTGCCAGCACTTCGCCTGGCTCGGCAACCCGATACTGCACGCGTCCGTCACGCGGGGCTTTCAGTTCACTGTCATCGATATCTGCGGCAATGCGCCGCTCAGTGGCTTGTGCCGCTTCGACGCGGGTTTGCGCCTGAATGATATTGGTGCGTGCTGCTTCTATAGCCGCTTTAGAAGCCGATACCTGAGCTTTCGCCGATTCCAGCGCGGCTCGGGCGCTCTCGGCGGCGGCGCGATCGTCATCCAGCTGTTGCGCAGAAATAGCCCCCCGTTGGGCAAGCGAGCGGGAACGCGTATGACGTTTAGCCACGGAGTCCAGTTCGGCCTGGCGTTGATTAACCAGCGACTGTGCGGCGCGAGTTTCGCTTTGCCGTTGCTCCAGCAAAGCCTGCGCGGCGGCAACGGCGCTTTGTGCTTCTTTGATTTGCGCGATGGCTTCCAGTCGCTGTTCCTGCAACACGCGAGTATCCATCTTCGCCAGCACTTCGCCTTCGCGAACAAACTGGCCTTCTTTCACCAGAATGGTATCGATACGCCCGGCAATTTTGCT
Organism: Escherichia sp. HH41S; assembly: GCF_009820115.1. Taxonomy (NCBI): domain Bacteria; kingdom Pseudomonadati; phylum Pseudomonadota; class Gammaproteobacteria; order Enterobacterales; family Enterobacteriaceae; genus Escherichia; species Escherichia sp. HH41S. The sequence continues at coordinate 34,760 of NZ_VNXE01000035.1, read as the reverse complement.
GGCGATATCCACTTCCGTCGCTTCAATGCGCCCATTGCTGACGGCAAAGCCTTCCGGCACACCTGCCGGGCGCAACAGCCACCACGCCACGACGGCAGCCACCGCCAGTAACCCGACAACCCACCACGCCAGATGGCTCTTACTCTTATCCATAATCGACCCGCCATAATCCCTGTAAACAAACGACGCGTGTTACAACTGCCGCCGAACGACGTTCAGCGGATTCTTCCATCCGGGATAAGAAGGAAACGGCAAATACGACCAGCGCGCAGAGCATTGAGCGCCAATGGGGAAGGCTTAGTGAAAACGGGTAGTAATGTTGTCATCATCAGCATTCCTGGCCGTAAATGAAACACGCATACTCATAAGTGTGATCTATAAAACTGGCTGATAAAACGGTATCCATCCTGTTGGATAGCGTTTCACGCCTGTTCAGTTGCAGGAACAGAGCATTCCTTTTTACGTTTTATCAACAGTCTCAACCAGATAGTAACATTAATATTCATGTTGTCTATGGTTCAAAGCTGTAACAGCGTGCGCCTTCTACTCAAAGGCATAAGTTCATTTCTGTTTTTTTCATGCTGGTAAGACGTCCAGGGAGCGGTTACCTCAGGCCCTGCACCAGGATTAATTTGGCAATTATGCATACTGTACATCCTTCCGGCATGTTTACTGTCACGGGCGTTCAGACCTAAAACAGCCCCCATTTCACCTATGAGTTCTCTTCCACCATTACCGTTATGTGCAACAACTTGATTTATACCTAACATTTGTGAGCATGCTAATAGTGCTTCAAGTTTGGGCCTGTAATCTGTCGAGATGGAAAAATAACGATTAAAAGATTGACAAGAGATGGCCCGGCTAATTTTAAATTTTTTACCATTAATTATGGTATGATGCTTTTTATTAATGATTGCCGCTAATTCGACCGGATCGAGAACATTGGTCATTTCATCTTTAGAGACTGTTATCGGACCTAAAATGTAACGTTCGCGTTGTATGTCGAAAGTTATCCCATGATGATTTGCCATTATTTTATATTTGGGGTCATAGAAACATACAGGATAATCTTTTATCCCAGCGTAGGTATCTTCATTAAGTGGTTTCATGCGCGTGAAGTTCTGCATATAGTTACCATTGCAATTTGTTTCATGATTTCCAGCTAATACATGAACATTTTCATTGATACTCATTATGCGTTTTAACAAATCGATGATAAATTGATCGCCACAGATATTACTAAACCGATCGCCGGTTTGGTCACCCAGAAACGTACATGGCGTCACTGCGCCTTTATTAATAACCAAATAAGGCTGAAGACTTTCTAAAACAATATCTCTTCTGTTCAGAATACTGATAATTGTATTGACATTAGTGTCTAGTTCTTCATTAAAGTTATTCTTTAACAATACGTTGAGAACTTCATCTTCTATATTAAGCAACTGACTAAGGAAATTTTCTCCTTCAGCCATAATACCCAAATGACCTGTTGCAGTAAGCGCATACAAAACAGCACCGACTGAGCCATCGGTATCACCGAAATAGGTCGGTCTGGTACTTGTGGGATCAACGGGTGAGCAATTTGAGAAATAGACTCTATTAGAAAAATGGGCCTTTATTACTGTTTCGAATTTAATATCAAATATATTGTATTGCGAAGTTTTCCAGTCCCAGAGGGGTTTGTACGACTCAGTAACTACAATATCATTCATATTACCATCTTCTGTCATGGCATTAAGAAAACAAACAATGCTGCGCCAATTTATTTCTATGTTATCAAGAGGGCAACCGTAATTTTTTCCATTAATTGTCACAATAAACTGATAACTATTATTCCTGCGTAGGATATGCACACGCATGCCCGATAGCATACTATATTTTTCTGATTGATACGTCTGTATGGAAAATGAAATCTTGTCATCTTGAAAAGATTGTTGGAAACGTTCTATTTGCCAGTCATCTATTTTTTCCACAACTTCACCGAGCATTGTCCTGGCAATACTTGATATGTCATCACCTAAGCCATTTGCTATATACCCAAACAGTTCTTTAGTGAAGTTGGTAACATGATCTTGCATAATGTCATTTGCGGGGATTGTCATAGTACTGTCGTGAGTACCGGTCACAGCTCCAATTTTCATTTTTTACCTCATGCTATTCACCGCGAGGAATACGTAGTTAATATTTAATCTTATGACATACACCTCATGTTCGATGGAAAAACAATTATATTTTGCACAAATCATTCAGCCTTAAGGCATAATATGAAATTTCTTATCTCAAAGTAGACAAAATCCCTAGAGATTGTAGAGGCGTTATCAGAACATACCTCTACAATCGATTAAGAAAACCTATGAAATACTTTCAGGATTAATAAGACATACCACAGTATTCATGGAGTTTTAATGAGATTGAAAACAACTAAGCCCTGATAAATAAATTATTTCATTATTTTTATCACGTACTTTCTTCCGGGAATTTAGGCCCATAATACCATTATCAAATTGTTGATTCTGATCTACCCCGAGCCCATGATGGCCATATTTTTGTCTAATGTATTTTCTGGGGTCTTCACATTTGAGTTTCTCTCCACATATGAAGATATGTTTACGTGCTGGTCTGAAATCAGTAGTGTTATTAAAATAATCAGCATATAAATCTGTGGATTTCATAATATTGCTTCGGATTAGATGGAATAGAGGATCATCCATATGTTCTTTATGTTTTTTATTAAATATATTAGCTAATTCCTCAGGATCAGTAGGATTTTTCATCTGTTTAAATGGAACCTGCAAAGCACCGAGACAATAACATTTACTTTCTTCATTTCTTATTATTCCGTGATGACTGGTTAAAACTTTCCTTTCTGGGTCATAATTACAAACATCAAGCGTTTTAATTAAGTTATATGTATCACCGGCGGAGAGTCTATGATTTGCTTGTCGTGCACTATAGTTACCATTAAAATTGATTTCATGATTTCCAGCCAGAACGACGACATTTTTATTTATACGACTATCTTTATTACCCTCCATATTTTGCATAGAATTTAGCAAAGTAAGGATATATTGATCTCCAAAAATAGTACTAAACCTGTCGCCTGTATGATCTCCAAGGAAAATACAAGGAGTAATCGCATCGCCTTTTAAAAAAACATGATTATGCAACTTATTCAAGATCATGTCTCTTGCATTTAATAAAGCGTAGAGCTCTCCCATTTTTTTCTTTTCGTATGCAGATGAAGCCATATTTTCGTGATTTAATAATTCACATATTAAACTCCACCCCTCTTCCCGGATGCCTATATGCCCTGAAACGAGCAATGCATAAAGTATAGCGCCTACTCTTCCATCTGTATCGCCAAAATAAGCCGTGTTCATATTTTGTGGGTTAATCACACCACAGTGTTTATAAAAATCTATTTCTGAAAACACAGATTTAACATAGTTATCAAACTTTTCCTTAGTGAGCATCTCAGTAGAGACATCCCAACGCCAGTCAGGTTTAAAATTACCGCTAAGAAGAGTAAAGAAATTTTCAGATATGATAGAAAGCCCATCAACTTTATAAATTATGTCTGATTTATCTCCGGAGAAATTAATAAAATAATAACCATCCCTACGCTCAATCGTAACGGTTATGGGAGATGATAATTTTAACACATGGTTATTGTCTGGTATAATTGTAAAGATAAACGTGTCAGTATCCATGTTGGCGAAACTATTATATTCTTGGATATCTATAGAAGGTTCACTATTGTAAAGCGATGTTTTCACCGTCTGATGAAAATAGTCATTTACATTCCAGTGACCATATTGCAGGAAATAGATGATATGCAGGCCTGCATTGTTACCTATTTGCGAAAATTTATCCAGTATATTAACTTCAACTGTCTTTGAAAGATGTTTTTTATCAACCTCGCCATGGTGTTGATGATTGTTAACTTTATCTGAATGCTTATATTCATGGCTTAAGGAGTTGTTTCCAATCAGATTATGAATTGCTTTCATAAATAACCTATGATATTTTTGAATTGTTTGTTACAAAATAAACGATACATGTCTGAAAGACATATTTACGACGATATAAAACAATAATAATTATATGTTCGCTGATTTTAAACACCGAGACTATCCGGTCTTTTACCAATAATGAAAAATAATCCCTCCCTGGAAGATAATTGTAAAGAACTACAGAATAAGAATTAATCTTAGGATAAATATTTATTTACCATGGCCTTTTGAACGCTGAAAAGTGGCACTCGGCAAAGTAAACCCAGCTATAGTTATGCTATGCATTTGTCTTTAATGATATCTCGTCATTTTATTAACAGGCTGAAATTATCATTAATGCACATTTCGATATTAGCAGGGATACCTGAGGAGTTTAAAGTGAACATATATATCGGGTGGCTTTTCAAATTAATCCCCTTGATTATGGGGTTAATTTGTATCGCGTTAGGTGGCTTTGTGCTGGAAAGTTCAGGGCAAAGCGAGTATTTCGTCGCGGGTCATGTGCTGATTTCTCTGGCAGCCATATGCCTGGCATTATTCACTACCGCATTTATTATCATTTCGCAGCTCACGCGCGGCGTTAATACGTTTTACAATACACTGTTCCCCATTATTGGCTATGCGGGGTCAATTATCACCATGATATGGGGTTGGGCACTGTTAGCAGGCAATGATGTGATGGCAGACGAGTTTGTCGCCGGTCATGTGATTTTCGGCGTTGGTATGATTGCCGCCTGTGTATCGACAGTGGCAGCGTCATCCGGTCACTTTCTGCTCATTCCCAAAAATGCATCGGGGAGCAAAAGCGACGGAACGCCGGTACAGGCTTATTCTTCATTAATCGGTAATTGCCTCATTGCCGTTCCCGTATTACTCACCCTGCTCGGTTTCATTTGGTCGATAACGCTGTTACGCAGTGCCGACATAACCCCACATTATGTCGCCGGTCACGTATTGCTTGGGTTAACCGCAATCTGTGCCTGTCTCATTGGCCTTGTAGCCACAATCGTCCATCAAACACGTAATACGTTCTCATCCAAAGAGCACTGGCTGTGGTGTTATTGGGTTATTTTCCTCGGCTCAATCACAGTGCTGCAGGGCATATACGTCTTAGTCAGTTCCGATGCAAGCGCTCGGCTGGCTCCCGGCATTATTCTCATTTGCCTCGGAATGATCTGTTACAGCATATTCTCAAAAGTCTGGCTACTGGCACTGGTCTGGAGACGTACCTGTTCGTTAGCCAACAGAATTCCGATGATTCCCGTCTTCACCTGCCTGTTTTGCCTTTTCCTGGCATCGTTTCTTGCGGAAATGGCGCAGACCGACATGGGATATTTTATTCCTTCGCGGGTTCTGGTCGGTTTGGGAGCGGTATGCTTTACGTTGTTCTCAATCGTTTCAATATTAGAAGCGGGTTCTGCTAAAAAATAATTGCAACGTACCGGATAAAACCAGCGTTGACCATTTGCGTAACGCTGGTTTTTCTTAGGTATCATGAAATAACTTAACATTGATGGTTAAGTATAAAAAAACAGTAAAGTTACTGTCTTTTTTCAACCTGTTCATATTTTATAAAGATCTGGGCTTCGGTCGATTTTTAATCACCATTCCCCCACCTTATTTTAAGCATGGAGGGTTTCAGTTCACGGGCTTATTAGAAAATAATCACAAGATAGCCACTATCAAAATTAGCTCATTTTTAATGCGGCTCTAATAATTTTCATCTTTAGGTAATAGGTCAGGACGACTTCACAGCAATCAAATCCTGCGCACAAGCCCACGCACTCGACCACGCCCACTGGAAGTTATAGCCCCCCAGCCAGCCGGTGACGTCCATCACTTCGCCGATGAAATACAGCCCAGGCACTTTGCGCGCTTCCATCGTCCGTGAAGAGAGTTCGTTGGTATCCACGCCGCCGAGCGTCACTTCGGCAGTGCGATAGCCTTCAGTGCCGTTCGGCTGCACACGCCAGTCGGTCAATGTGCTAATCAGTGCCTGTTGGTCACGTACGTTGAGCTGTTTTAGCGAGACATCCGGGATTTGCCCGAGTTGTTGTAAGCGTTCAACCAACCGCTTCGGTAGATGAACCGCCAGTGTGTTTTTCAGGCTTTGATTCGGATGTGCGTTACGCTGTTCATTCAGGAAGGTTTCGAGGTCCACATCCGGTAGCAGATTAATGCTGACAAATTCACCCGGTTGCCAGTAGCTGGAAATCTGCAACACTGCCGGTCCAGACAAGCCGCGATGGGTGAAGAGTAAGTTCTCACGGAAAACGGTGCCGTTTTCAGCCGTAATCACGGAAGGCACCGCCACACCCGCCAGCACCTGTAACTCCTCGAGCAACGGTTTATGCAAAGTAAATGGCACCAGACCCGCACGGGTCGGCAGCACGTTGAGGCCAAATTGTTCGGCAATCTTATAACCAAACGGCGATGCCCCCAGCCCCGGCATTGACAGCCCACCGGTCGCGATGACCAGTTTTTCGCTACCGACGGTCATGCCATTCAGTTCAAGCGTGAAGCCTGTTTCATCCTTCGCCACACTCAGCACTTCGCTTCGCAATCTGAAGGTCACATTGCCCTTCTCGCACTCAGCCACCAGCATGTCGACAATCTGCTGCGCGGAGTCATCACAGAAGAGTTGCCCTAACGTTTTCTCGTGCCAGGCAATGCCGTGTTTATTGACCAGATCAATGAAATCCCACTGGGTAAAACGCGCGAGTGCAGACTTACAAAAATGCGGATTCTGGCTCAGATAAGCGCCCGGTTCGACATAAAGGTTGGTAAAGTTGCAGCGCCCACCGCCAGACATGAGGATTTTGCGCCCTGGTTTTTTACCATTATCGATCAGCAGAACCCGGCGTCCTGCCTGACCTGCCAGCGCAGAACAGAACATACCCGCCGCACCAGCGCCTATAATAATGGCATCAAACCTTTCCACGTTGCGCTCCTCTAAAAAAAACGGGCGTGAATTGTAAAGATTCCTCAGTGGTCGCACCAGCATCAATATTACTAAAAGGAAGTATTTGCCTGAATTATATAAGATAATTATTTTTTGAGTGCAATCTATACAGGAGGCAAATCAAAAAAAGTCTATATTTCACTTTGCCCGCGCCGCGAAAGTCACTGATAATGCGCCGCGTTCATGTCCTCAAAATGGCGTAACGTCCTATGCTACATTTGTTTGCTGGCCTGGATTTGCATACCGGGCTGTTATTATTGCTTGCACTGGCTTTTGTGCTGTTCTACGAAGCCATCAATGGTTTCCATGACACAGCCAACGCCGTGGCAACCGTTATCTATACCCGCGCGATGCGTTCTCAGCTCGCCGTGGTTATGGCGGCGGTGTTCAACTTTTTGGGTGTTTTGCTGGGTGGTCTGAGTGTTGCCTATGCCATTGTGCATATGCTGCCGACGGATCTGCTGCTTAATATGGGATCGTCTCATGGCCTTGCCATGGTGTTCTCTATGTTGCTGGCGGCGATTATCTGGAACCTGGGTACCTGGTACTTTGGTTTACCTGCATCCAGCTCTCATACGCTGATTGGCGCGATCATCGGGATTGGTTTAACCAATGCGTTGATGACCGGGACGTCAGTGGTGGATGCACTCAATATCCCGAAAGTATTAAGTATTTTCGGTTCTCTGATCGTTTCCCCTATTGTCGGCCTGGTGTTTGCTGGCGGTCTGATTTTCTTGCTGCGTCGCTACTGGAGCGGCACCAAGAAACGCGCCCGTATCCACCTGACCCCAGCGGAGCGTGAAAAGAAAGACGGCAAGAAAAAGCCGCCGTTCTGGACGCGTATCGCGCTGATCCTTTCCGCTATCGGTGTGGCGTTTTCTCACGGCGCAAATGATGGTCAGAAAGGCATTGGTCTGGTTATGTTGGTACTGATTGGCGTCGCGCCAGCAGGCTTCGTGGTGAATATGAATGCCACTGGCTACGAAATCACCCGTACCCGTGATGCCATCAACAACGTGGAAGCTTACTTTGAGCAGCACCCTGCGCTGCTGAAACAGGCTACCGGTGCTGATCAGTTAGTACCGGCTCCGGAAGCTGGCGCAACGCAACCTGCGGAGTTCCATTGCCATCCGTCGAATACCATTAACGCGCTCAACCGCCTGAAAGGCATGTTGACTACTGATGTGGAAAGCTACGACAAGCTGTCGCTTGATCAACGTAGCCAGATGCGCCGCATTATGCTGTGCGTTTCTGACACTATCGACAAAGTGGTGAAGATGCCTGGCGTGAGTGCAGACGATCAGCGCCTGTTGAAGAAACTGAAGTCCGACATGCTTAGCACCATCGAGTATGCGCCGGTGTGGATCATCATGGCGGTCGCGCTGGCGTTAGGTATCGGTACGATGATTGGCTGGCGTCGTGTGGCAACGACTATCGGTGAGAAAATCGGTAAGAAAGGCATGACCTACGCTCAGGGGATGTCTGCCCAGATGACTGCGGCAGTGTCTATCGGCCTGGCGAGTTATACCGGGATGCCGGTTTCCACTACCCACGTACTCTCCTCTTCTGTCGCGGGGACGATGGTGGTAGATGGCGGCGGCTTACAGCGTAAAACCGTGACCAGTATTCTGATGGCCTGGGTGTTTACCCTTCCGGCTGCGGTACTGCTTTCCGGCGGGCTTTACTGGCTCTCCTTGCAGTTCCTGTAATCGCACGCACCAAAACGAGCGGGTCAGCTGGCCCGCTTCAGATTGTTGACATAGTGCGCTTTGTTCATGCCGGATGCGGCGTGAACGCCTTATCCAGCCTACAAAAACATGCAAATTCAATAGATTGCAGAGATTATGTAGGCCTGATAAGCGTAGCGCATCAGGCAATTTTGCGTTTGTAATCAGTCTCGAGCGGGTCAGTTTGCTGGCCCGCTTTTTTTATGCGTTATTTTTGCTGACGTGCTTAATGCCAAATCATCAATGCAATCAGACTGACCACCACCAGACCACACAATGCGCTGGTCAGAATAAACTGCCGACGCACCCGCTCACAGCGGCGAATAAACTCATCATCGTGATGATCGCGATAACGTTGGGCATAGATATACCAAACGAGACGCACCTGTTTGTTGGGTTGGCCATGTGAGGTAAAAAAGCCCCCTCCATCAACATATTGATAGAGCAATGGATCGCAGTTACGCAGTACCACTAACAACGCGCGTAGTGATGAGAAATAGCGCGCCATGTTAACAATGCAAACGACACATAAAGCCCAAAATAATGCGACGGTGCTTATCATACCTCCTCCCCGGCGACCTGCCCGCGGAGTTCCACCCCGGGGCTACCGCTCCCGATACGCTGCCAATCAGTTAACACCAGGTCCTGGAGAAACCGCTTTTGTGGTGACCAACATCCGAGCGGCTCTATAGATAGTGTAGGAGATCAGGTTGTTTTTTTTCCAGAAGGTTAACCACTATCAATATATTCATGTCGAAAATTTGTTTATCTAACGGGTAAGCAAGGCGGATTGACGGATCATCCGGGTCGCTATAAGGTAAGGATGGTCTTAACACTGAATCTTTACGGCTGGGTTAGCCCCGCGCACGTAGTTCGCAGGACGCGGGTGACGTAACGGCACAAGAAACGCTAGCTGGCCAGTCATCGACAACTTTATGGAAGGAGTAACACTATGGCTTATAAACACATTCTCATCGCGGTCGATCTCTCCCCGGAAAGCAAAGTTCTGGTAGAGAAAGCAGTCTCTATGGCTCGCCCCTACAATGCGAAAGTTTCTCTGATCCACGTAGATGTAAACTACTCTGACCTATACACCGGGCTTATTGATGTGAATCTGGGTGATATGCAGAAACGCATCTCTGAAGAGACACATCATGCGCTGACCGAGCTTTCCACTAATGCAGGCTACCCAATCACTGAAACCCTGAGCGGCAGCGGCGATCTGGGCCAGGTTCTGGTCGATGCAATCAAGAAATACGATATGGATCTGGTGGTTTGTGGTCACCACCAGGACTTCTGGAGCAAACTGATGTCTTCCGCACGTCAGCTGATCAACACCGTTCACGTTGATATGCTGATTGTTCCGCTGCGCGACGAAGAAGAATAATCTTCCCTCCACGACGTGTGCCTGAACGCCCGCATATGCGGGCGTTTTGCTTTTTGGCGCGCCTTGTTACCTGATGCAGCGTATACGCCTTATCTGGCCTACGATCTGCGTACGCAACCAAATTCCCCAGCCAATACAACATTTAACACCATCATATTTTCCATCATTAGTGTGATCAGCTGGTTATTTTCTGTTGTAATAGTGTATTAATCTATTCACTGCATCAATATTAAGAATCTCTGACAGATGTAAACTTTTTCGCGCGTTATCCCTTACGCGTTCATACTTTTCAGGATGGTATTGAAAGGTTAATAAATATGAATACAACAACACCCATGGGGATGCTGCAGCAACCTCGCCCATTTTTCATGATCTTTTTTGTCGAGTTATGGGAGCGATTCGGCTACTACGGCGTGCAGGGCGTACTGGCGGTTTTCTTCGTTAAACAGCTTGGATTCTCGCAAGAACAGGCTTTTGTCACCTTTGGTGCGTTTGCTGCGCTGGTCTATGGCCTCATTTCCATTGGCGGCTATGTCGGCGACCACCTACTGGGGACCAAACGCACCATTGTTCTTGGAGCGCTTGTGCTGGCGATTGGCTACTTCATGACCGGCATGTCGCTACTTAAGCCTGACCTGATTTTCATCGCCCTGGGGACTATCGCTGTCGGTAACGGCCTGTTTAAAGCTAACCCTGCCAGCTTGCTTTCGAAGTGCTATCCACCGAAAGATCCGCGGCTTGATGGCGCATTCACCCTGTTCTATATGTCGATCAACATCGGCTCGTTGATAGCGTTATCGCTGGCCCCCGTGATCGCTGATAGATTCGGTTATTCTGTTACCTACAACCTGTGCGGTGCGGGGTTAATTATCGCGCTACTGGTTTACATCGCCTGTCGTGGAATGGTGAAAGACATTGGTTCTGAACCCGACTTCCGCCCGATGAGCTTCAGTAAACTGTTGTACGTATTACTTGGCAGCGTGGTGATGATCTTCGTCTGTGCATGGCTGATGCACAACGTAGAAGTCGCCAATCTGGTGCTGATTGTTCTCTCCATCGTCGTCACCATCATCTTCTTTCGTCAGGCATTCAAGCTGGATAAAACCGGGCGCAATAAAATGTTTGTTGCCTTTGTCCTGATGCTCGAAGCGGTGGTGTTTTACATTCTCTACGCCCAGATGCCAACGTCGCTGAACTTCTTTGCCATCAACAACGTGCATCATGAAATTCTCGGCTTTTCCATCAACCCGGTCAGCTTCCAGGCGCTTAACCCGTTCTGGGTGGTACTCGCCAGCCCAATACTGGCAGGTATCTACACGCATTTGGGTAACAAAGGCAAAGACCTCTCGATGCCGATGAAATTTACTCTCGGTATGTTTATGTGCTCGCTGGGCTTTTTGACGGCTGCAGCTGCGGGAATGTGGTTTGCTGATGCACAAGGGCTGACATCACCATGGTTTATCGTGCTGGTTTACTTATTCCAGAGTTTAGGTGAACTGTTTATTAGTGCCCTTGGCCTGGCGATGATTGCTGCCCTGGTGCCGCAGCATTTGATGGGCTTTATTCTCGGGATGTGGTTCCTGACGCAAGCTGCCGCGTTCTTGCTTGGCGGCTATGTGGCAACATTTACCGCAGTACCAGACAACATTACCGATCCGCTTGAGACGTTGCCCGTCTATACCAGCGTGTTTGGTAAAATTGGCCTGGTTACGCTGGGCGTTGCGGTGGTGATGCTGCTGATGGTGCCGTGGCTGAAACGCATGATTGCGACGCCGGAAAGCCATTAATTATTCTTGCAGAACACAGGGTAGCAATAACACTACCCTGCTTTACTTTCACACCGGCGTACCTGCATAAATATCAAAGCGATGCCCTTTGGTAACTACCGCGTTTGGCGTGGCGACATTCGCCAGCGGTGGCGCGTAGTCCGGGCGCTTTACCACCACGCGTTTGGTCGCCAGCAAGCGTGCAGGCTCCAGCAATCCATCAGCGTCGAGATCCGGCCCCACCAGCGACTGGAACACGCGCATCTCTTTTTTCACCAGCGCGCTTTTCTGCTTATGCGGGAACATCGGGTCGAGATAGACCACCTGCGGGCGTGGGGTAATATCAGTCAGCGCCGTCAGGCTGGAGGCGTGAATTAATTGCAAACGCTCCTGCAACCAGCCGCCGATTTCCGCATCCGCATAACCACGCGCCAGGCCGTCGTCGAGCAATGCAGCAACCACCGGATTACGCTCCAGCATCCGCACGCGGCAGCCGACTGAAGCCAGCACAAAGGCATCGCGACCTAAGCCTGCGGTAGCGTCTACTACGTCCGGCAAATAATCGCCCTTAATGCCCACCGCTTTCGCCACCGCCTCACCGCGCCCACCGCCAAATTTGCGACGGTGCGCCATCGCTCCGCCAACAAAATCAACAAAGATGCCACCAAGCTTCGGCTCATCACGCTTGCGCAGTTCCAGATGCTCCGGTGTTAACACCAGCGCCATCAGGTTGTCTTCATCGTGCTCCAGCCCCCAGCGGGCCGCCAGAACAGATAAGGCACCGTCTCCGGTGCCTGTTTCATCAATTAAACAGATTTTCACTGAATGATCAGCCCTTAATGCCGTAATGCTCCAGCATCGCATCCAGTTGCGGTTCACGCCCACGGAAGCGTTTGAACAGATCCATCGGCTCTTCTGAACCGCCACGGCTCAGAATGTTGTCGAGGAACGACTGTCCGGTTTCACGGTTGAAAATGCCCTCTTCCTCAAAGCGCGAGAAGGCATCTGCCGCCAGTACGTCAGCCCACAGGTAGCTGTAGTAACCTGCGGCATAACCACCGGCGAAAATATGGCTGAAAGCGTGCGGGAAACGGCCCCAGGATGGAGACGGTACTACGGCAACCAGTTTCTTGATTTCTGCCAGAGTTTCGAGGATTTTCGCTCCCTGATCCGGGCGGAACTCGGCATGGAGGCGGAAATCGAACAGGCCGAACTCCAGCTGGCGCAGAATAAACAGCGCCGCCTGGTAGTTCTTCGCCGCCAGCATTTTATCCAGCAACTCTTTCGGCAGCGGTTCGCCGGTTTCATAGTGACCGGAGATAAACGCCAGCGCCTCCGGCTCCCAGCACCAGTTTTCCATAAACTGGCTCGGCAGTTCGACCGCATCCCACGGCACCCCGCTGATACCAGACACACCGGCGGTTTCGATGCGGGTCAGCATATGATGCAGACCATGACCGAACTCGTGGAACAGGGTGATTACTTCGTCATGCGTAAACAGCGCTGGTTTACCATTCACCGGGCGGTTGAAGTTACAGGTCAGGTACGCGACCGGTTTTTGCAGCGAACCGTCGGCTTTACGCATCTGGCCTACGCAGTCATCCATCCACGCCCCGCCGCGCTTGTTTTCACGGGCATACAGGTCGAGGTAGAAGCTGCCGCGCAGTTCGTTGTTCTCGTCATACAGTTCGAAGAAACGGACATCCGGATGCCAGACATCAACATCTTTACGCTCTTTAGCGGTGATGCCGTAAATACGTTTCACCACTTCAAACAAGCCGTTAACCGCTTTGTTTTCCGGGAAGTACGGACGCAGCTGTTCGTCGCTGATGCTGTAGAGGTGCTGTTTCTGTTTTTCGCTGTAGTATGCGATATCCCACGGCTGCAACTCATCGACGTCAAATTCGGCTTTGGCGAAAGTGCGCAGTTGCGCCAGCTCTTTTTCGCCCTGCGGACGGGCGCGTTTTGCCAGATCGGTTAAGAAATCAAGCACCTGCTGCGGGTTCTCCGCCATTTTGGTAGCCAGAGATTTAAAGGCGTAGTTTTCAAAGCCCAGCAGTTGCGCCAGTTCGTGACGCAGAGCGAGGATCTCTTCCATCACCTTGCTATTGTCCCACTTACCGGCGTTCGGGCCTTGATCGGAAGCGCGGGTGCTGTAAGCGCGATACATCTCTTCACGCAAGGCCTGGTTGTCGCAGTAGGTCATTACCGGCAAATAGCTTGGGATATCCAGCGTCAGCAAGTAGCCTTCCAGTTCTTTCGCTTCGGCCTGGGCTTTTGCCGCCGCCAGCGCGCTTTCTGGCATACCCGCCAGTTCCGCTTCGTCGGTAACGAGTTTGGTCCAGCCCATTGTCGCATCAAGGACGTTGTTGCTGTACTGGTTGCCCAACTCGGAAAGACGGGTAGCAATTTCGCCGTAGCGTTGCTGTTTCTCTTTCGGCAGACCGATGCCAGAGAGTTCAAAATCACGCAGGGCGTTATCAACCGCTTTCTTCTGCGCCGTATTCAGCGTGGCGTAATGATCGCCATCGCGCAGGTCGCGGTACGCTTTATACAGCCCCTCATGTTGCCCTACCCAGGTGCTGTATTCCGACAGCAGCGGCAGGGTTTGTTCGTACGCTTCACGCAGTTCCGGGCTATTTTTCACCGAGTTCAGGTGGCTGACCGGGGAGAAGATACGCCCCAACACATCGTCCACTTCCGCCAGCGGCTGGCAGAGATTTTCCCAGGTGTACGGTGCCCCTTGCGCTACTACGCGCTCCACATTTTCGCGGCAGTCATTCAATGCCTTCGTCACGGCTGGAACGACATGTTCCGGGAGAATTTTAGAAAACGGAGGCAATTCAAAGGGAGTCAGTAACGGATTCGTCATTAGCGCAGTCCTGGTTAAAGAGGTTAAGGAAGCGCTCAACAGGCGCTTTACATAATGTGTGTAGCATGGGGTTAAGTGTAGTGAATTTCAATGAGAAACGTTACGCTTTCGCGGCGACGGCCTCTTTTCGGTATACTGTCCTGATAGGCTTTTGTGCGCCCCGAATACGGGCCGATTTTTACTTACCGGAACACCTTTACCCATGCTCAGTTATCGCCACAGCTTTCACGCTGGCAACCACGCCGACGTCCTTAAACATACCGTTCAGAGCCTGATCATCGAGTCACTGAAAGAGAAAGATAAACCGTTTCTCTATCTGGATACCCACGCGGGTGCGGGGCGTTATCAGTTAGGCAGTGAACATGCCGAGCGTACCGGCGAATATCTCGAAGGTATCGCCCGTATCTGGCAGCAGGACGATCTGCCTGCGGAGCTGGAGGCGTACATCAATGTGGTAAAACACTTCAACCGTAGCGGTCAGTTGCGTTACTACCCCGGTTCACCGTTGATTGCCCGTCAGTTACTGCGTGAACAGGACAGTCTGCAACTGACCGAGCTGCACCCGAGCGATTTCCCGTTGCTGCGTGCTGAATTTCAGAAAGACAGCCGTGCGCGCGTGGAAAAAGCCGACGGTTTCCAGCAGCTTAAAGCCAAGCTGCCGCCGGTTTCTCGCCGTGGTTTAATCCTTATCGACCCGCCGTATGAAATGAAAACCGACTATCAGGCGGTGGTCAGCGGCATTAACGAGGGGTATAAACGTTTTGCCACAGGCGTCTACGCGCTGTGGTATCCAGTGGTGCTGCGTCAGCAAATCAAGCGCATGATCCACGATCTGGAAGCGACCGGTATTCGCAAGATTATGCAAATTGAACTGGCGGTACTGCCAGACAGCGATCGCCGTGGCATGACCGCTTCCGGCATGATTGTGATTAACCCGCCGTGGAAGCTGGAACAGCAGATGAATAACGTGTTGCCGTGGTTGCACAGCAAACTGGTTCCGGCTGGCACCGGGCATGCCACCGTAAGCTGGATCGTGCCAGAGTAATTGCAGCCATCGCTGGCACCTATTACGTCTCGCGCTACAATCGCGGTAATCAACGATAAGGACAATATGTCATGACTAAACACTATGATTACATCGCCATCGGCGGCGGCAGCGGCGGTATCGCCTCCATCAACCGCGCGGCTATGTACGGTCAGAAATGCGCGCTGATTGAAGCCAAAGAACTGGGCGGCACCTGCGTGAATGTTGGCTGCGTGCCGAAAAAAGTGATGTGGCACGCGGCGCAAATCCGTGAAGCGATCCACATGTACGGCCCGGATTATGGTTTCGATACCACCATCAATAAGTTCAACTGGGAAACGTTGATCGCCAGCCGTACCGCCTATATCGACCGTATTCATACCTCCTATGAAAACGTGCTCGGTAAAAATAACGTTGATGTAATCAAAGGCTTTGCCCGCTTCGTTGATGCCAAAACCATTGAAGTAAACGGCGAAACCATCACGGCCGATCATATCCTGATCGCCACCGGCGGTCGCCCGAGCCACCCGGATATTCCGGGCGTGGAATACGGTATTGATTCCGATGGCTTCTTCGCCCTTCCTGCTTTGCCAGAGCGTGTAGCGGTTGTTGGCGCGGGTTACATCGCCGTTGAACTGGCGGGTGTGATTAACGGCCTCGGCGCAAAGACGCATCTGTTTGTTCGTAAACATGCGCCGCTGCGCAGCTTCGACCCGATGATCTCTGAAACGCTGGTCGAAGTGATGAACGCCGAAGGTCCGCAGTTGCACACCAACGCCATCCCGAAAGCGGTCGTGAAAAATGCTGATGGCAGCCTGACGCTGGAGCTGGAAGATGGTCGCAGTGAAACGGTGGATTGCCTGATTTGGGCGATTGGTCGTGAGCCTGCCAATGACAACATTAACCTCGAAGCCGCTGGCGTAAAAACCAACGAAAAAGGCTATATCGTCGTCGATAAATATCAAAATACCAGCGTTGAAGGTATTTACGCGGTGGGCGATAACACGGGCGCAGTGGAACTGACACCGGTGGCAGTTGCAGCAGGCCGCCGCCTCTCTGAACGCCTGTTTAATAACAAGCCGGATGAGCATCTGGATTACAGCAATATTCCGACCGTGGTCTTCAGCCATCCGCCGATTGGGACTGTTGGTTTAACGGAACCGCAGGCGCGCGAGCAATACGGCGACGATCAGGTGAAAGTGTATAAATCCTCTTTCACCGCGATGTATACCGCCGTCACCACTCACCGCCAGCCGTGCCGCATGAAACTGGTGTGCGTTGGACCGGAAGAGAAGATTGTCGGTATTCACGGCATTGGCTTTGGTATGGATGAAATGTTGCAGGGCTTCGCAGTGGCGCTGAAGATGGGCGCAACCAAAAAAGACTTCGACAATACCGTCGCCATTCACCCAACGGCGGCAGAAGAGTTCGTTACCATGCGTTAAATGTTAAAGGGCAAAGAGTGGTGTGCTCTTTGCCCTTAGTTACGTTTCCGCTATCAGTTCAGAAGCTGAAGCAGGAAGCGGATCAGTTCCAGCAGCGCAATTAACGCCCCAAGAACGATGATTGCTTTATCAATCACCCGTTTTCTCCATGCGATGGAGTGAGAATGCATCCGCTTACTCATCCACTGCCTGTCACGGCGCATGCCTCATTGTTAGATGACGACTATCTCACTCCGGCCAGAGCATCAGTTAACGGCACCACCCGTACCACTGATCAGGACTTTGAAAGCGTTTATGCGCATTGCCAGAGTGAAAATGCCTCAGAGCTAACTGGATAATTATACAGTACTTGCGGGTTATAAAACCAGCATGTCCTTGCAATAGTTTCAGTATGGTATTAGCATTGATGTGTTAGATGATGGCTATCTCACTCCAGCCAGAGCCACCAACTCTGGGCTGAAGAGTAAAAAAACCGACGCGAAGTCGGTTTTTTTACGTCCGAATTCGGACAAGACTTGGTACGGCAGCGACCTGATGAAAGTATATCAATCCTCTTTCACCACCATGTATAGCAAACTGTCCCTTCGCCAGCTGAAGAAATCGCTAACGCTTGCAATGTTAGCCACTGGCTAATAGTATTGAACCGTTAGATGTGGGCATTCTCACTCCAGCCAGAGCCACCAACTCTGGCTGAAGAGTAAAAAACCGACGCAAAGTCGGTTTTTTTACATCCTGATTCAGACTTCCTTTCAAATGAACACCCAACGCTTAATTCACACCTATACCTTTCTCTACACTTACATATTCGTTAAGTCATATATGTTTTTGACTTATCCGCTTCGAAGAGAGACACTAAGTGCAACAATCAGGAGCGTAATATGTCATTTCTGTTACCCATCCAACTCTTCAAAATTCTTGCCGATGAAACCCGTCTGGGCATCGTTTTACTGCTCAGCGAACTGGGTGAGTTATGCGTCTGCGATCTCTGCACTGCCCTCGATCAGTCGCAGCCCAAGATCTCCCGCCATCTGGCATTACTGCGTGAAAGTGGGCTATTGCTGGACCGCAAGCAAGGAAAGTGGGTTCATTACCGTTTATCGCCGCATATTCCAGCATGGGCGGCGAAAATTATTGAGCAGGCCTGGCGATGCGAACAGGAAAAGGTTCAGGTGATTGTCCGTAACCTCGCCAGACAAAATTGTTCCGCAGACAGTAAGAATATTTGTAGTTAAAAAATTTATCTAAACACATATGAATATTCGAATGTGTTTTATCCAGGAGGCATGATGTTACTGGCGGGCGCTATCTTTGTCCTGACCATCGTATTGGTTATCTGGCAGCCGAAAGGTTTAGGTATCGGCTGGAGTGCTACGCTCGGTGCGGTACTGGCATTAATGACGGGCGTGGTCCATCCGGGCGATATTCCGGTGGTGTGGAATATCGTCTGGAACGCGACGGCTGCGTTTATAGCCGTCATTATCATCAGCTTGCTGCTGGATGAGTCCGGCTTTTTTGAATGGGCGGCGCTGCACGTCTCACGCTGGGGCAATGGGCGCGGTCGCTTGCTGTTTACCTGGATTGTCCTGCTCGGTGCTACCGTTGCGGCCCTGTTTGCCAATGATGGCGCGGCGCTTATTTTGACGCCGATTGTCATCGCCATGCTGCTGGCTTTAGGGTTCAGCAAAGGCACTACGCTGGCGTTTGTTATGGCGGCCGGATTCATTGCCGATACCGCCAGCCTGCCGCTTATTGTCTCTAACCTGGTGAATATCGTTTCAGCAGATTTCTTTGGCCTTGGTTTTCGCGAATATGCCTCGGTGATGGTGCCGGTGGATATCGCTGCAATACTGGCTACCCTGGTGATGTTGCATCTCTATTTCCGCAAAGATATTCCGCAGAACTACGACATGGCGCTGCTAAAATCTCCCGCAGATGCGATTAAAGATCCTGCGACGTTCAAAACTGGCTGGGTTGTTTTACTGCTTCTGCTGGTGGGATTTTTCGTCCTGGAACCGCTCGGCATTCCGGTAAGCGCCATTGCGGCAGTGGGCGCGCTGATATTATTTGCCGTCGCTAAACGCGGTCATGCGATTAATACGGGTAAAGTGCTACGCGGTGCACCCTGGCAGATTGTCATCTTCTCGCTCGGCATGTATCTGGTGGTTTATGGCCTGCGCAATGCCGGACTCACGGAATATCTTTCTGGCGTACTCAACGTGCTGGCGGATAACGGCCTGTGGGCCGCGACGCTCGGTACCGGATTCCTCACTGCGTTCCTCTCTTCTATTATGAACAATATGCCGACGGTACTGGTTGGCGCGTTGTCCATTGATGGCAGCACGGCGTCTGGTGTCATAAAAGAAGCGATGGTTTATGCCAACGTGATTGGCTGCGATTTGGGACCGAAAATTACCCCAATTGGTAGCCTGGCAACGCTACTCTGGCTGCACGTACTTTCGCAGAAGAATATGACTATCAGCTGGGGATATTACTTCCGTACAGGGATTATCATGACCCTGCCGGTGCTGTTTGTGACGCTTACCGCGCTGGCGCTTCGTCTCTCTTTCACATCGTAATGAGATACTGATATGAGCAACATTACTATTTATCACAACCCGGCCTGCGGCACGTCGCGTAATACGCTGGAGATGATCCGCAACAGCGGTACAGAACCGACCATTATCTATTATCTGGAAACACCGCCAACGCGCGATGAACTGGTCAAGCTCATTGCCGATATGGGGATTTCCGTTCGTGCGCTGTTGCGTAAAAACGTTGAGCCGTATGAGGAACTGGGCCTTGCAGAAGATAAATTTACTGACGATCGGTTAATCGACTTTATGCTTCAGCACCCGATTCTGATTAATCGCCCGATTGTAGTGACGTCGCTGGGAACTCGCCTGTGCCGCCCTTCAGAAGTGGTGCTGGAAATTCTGCCAGATGCGCAACAAGGCGCGTTCACCAAGGAAGATGGCGAGAAAGTGGTTGATGAAGCGGGTAAACGGTTGAAATAACTAAAGGGGGATATGCCCCCTTATTTGTTCTTCGTGGCTCCTTCGCCATCTGTTTTGCTAAGTGGCATTTATGACGGTTATTTTAGGTATAGCTATATGACTCAGATGCTATTTTAAAGTTAACAAAATCAAACTAAAGAATTTTTAGCGCCGAAGCTGCGCATTTTTGTCTCATCCTCCCTTTTAAAGGAAAAATTTCAGATACTAATGCAACACTTCTTTAAATAATTTCAATACAGCTTAACCAATTTTATTACTACACTTAAAAAAGATCACTAAAATTTCACCTCATACACCTTCAAAGCATATCATAACCTTTTAAAATGAGCGTTTTTTGATAGTTGCTAGCGCATTATTTTACGATACTATCACTGCCTTTTTATACTCAAACATTACCACATAGGAATAAAATGGAAGTTAAAGATAATTATATCAGGAAGATATGTCGCATCGTATTTATAGCTGCATTGAAGGAAATAATTTCATATCTCTAATTATCATATTAACTAAAAATTTTGCAAAAAATATGATCAATAAGGAATGTTATGTCAATTGATTTTACCCCTGGTATAATAAATATATATAATGGTGATATTTATAACTGTACTATAAATACCGACAAAATATTTAATGATGTTAAAGCCCCGGAGACTTCAAAGCGCCCTTATGATAATATCGAAAAACAACTCATTAATTTCTCATTCCCAGGTGAAGAAAACCATCCTGAACAATTATATTTTGCGCAAAAACAATCACAACAAATTAATGAGTGCCACACAATCCCCCCATTTACAGATGCAGAATATTCACGAGTTGTAGATCAACTTGTGAATATTATTAATAACATTGAATCGATAGATTCAAAGCCACTCACGCAACAGACGCAAACAATATTTAATCAGATAAATAAAATTATATACCAAGAAGATAAAGATTCTGAATGTCAAATCATTGTAGTCGTTAATCCAACACCCAACAGACCAATCACAACAAGAATTCTCATAGAAGAGGAAATCCCTAAAACATTCAGCATCCAAACTGTTTGCTCAGATAATAACATTTTCGCTGGGCAACGAGCAGACTTACCATCTGAGATAAAAGACATTCAAAGCTTGTATCTGAAACTGGCCAAATTGTATGTTGCGCATAGTGAAAATGAAAACAGGATGAATGTATTTTCTGGATGTGACTTTATTAATTTCAATATGACAGGACAAGACATGTCAGGGCTCGTTCTGACCTTATCAAAATTTTATTATGAAGATTTGCTCAATATAGATTTCACTGACGCAAATTTATTAAATACTATTTTTTTACATAAAAAACATCCCATCCCCAAATTACATAACTATGATCAGCACCTTGACAAACAAATTGATGGATTGTTTTCAACACTGTTAACTATTAATGATGAATCTTTGCGAGCAAAATCTGAAATTGCTTCAACGATAATACAACTTTTAAAGACAAAGGTAAAAAACCTTACATTTAAAGATATATTAAAATATCAACAAGAATTCCAAAAGGAATGTTACGAGCAACTTCAAATTGTTACGACAGACCACCTATACAATAAAATTAAAAAATGGGCAACAATGTCTAAAGATGAATTCAATGCTTTTAAATACAGGACGCTTCAACTCGAAAAAATATCGCACAGTCCTTATTTAAAGATGCCGCTACCTAATGAAAAAGATATAAATTACGGGGTGGAAATAAAATTACCAACTGGTAAAAGAATTCGCTTATCGACGCATTACCAGAATATAATACCATAATTTTGAACATTAGCACTTTATAACTAATGAATAAAAATATATTTTAAGTATTTTTAAAATATGTCGCTAATATCATGGGGCGATGTCATACTCATATCACGCCCCATAATTATCTAAATTGAATTGAAGGAATATAAACATCAGACAGGTTTACGTTACTATCAGGCATATCGCCTCAGAATCAGATGAAAACTATAAAGAAATATCTATTATGGTTTTAATATTTGTTGATAAGGATAGTAACATGAACATGACAAAAGGTGCACTCATCCTCAGCCTTTCATTTTTGCTTGCCGCATGTAGTTCAATTCCGCAAAATATCAAAGGCAATAACCAACCTGATATTCAAAAAAGTTTTGTTGCTGTTCATAACCAGCCGGGGTTATATGTTGGTCAACAAGCGCGCTTTGGCGGGAAGGTTATCAACGTTATCAATGGCAAAACGGATACGTTGTTAGAAATCGCTGTATTACCGTTGGATAGCTATGCGAAGCCTGATATTGAAGCCAACTATCAGGGCCGACTGCTCGCCAGACAAAGCGGCTTCCTTGATCCAGTGAACTATCGTAATCACTTTGTTACCATCCTCGGTACCATTCAGGGTGAACAACCTGGCTTTATCAATAAAGTCCCGTATAACTTCCTGGAAGTGAATATGCAGGGCATCCAGGTGTGGCATTTGAGAGAAGTGGTTAATACCACCTATAACCTGTGGGATTACGGCTATGGTGCATTCTGGCCGGAACCGGGCTGGGGCGCGCCTTACTACACCAATGCGGTGAGTCAAGTAACACCTGAGCTGGTCAAATAACACCACCGAGAGATGCAGATGCTTTCTCAGCATCTGCATCATGCATTGCATCAAATTAATACACAGTCAGCTAACTATTATTATTATAAGCCCTGTCCTGTTAATTACCTTTGGCAAACTGATTATAAAGTTAATGTCCGCACCAGGAGTCGGTTATGTTTCTTATAATTACCAGGGATACGATGTTCTTCACTGCGATGAAAAACATTCTGAGCAAAGGTAATGTCGTTCATATACAGAACGAAGAAGAGATCGACGTAATGTTGCATCAGCATGCCTTCGTCATTATTGATACATTAATGAATAATGTATTTCATTCTAATTTGCTCACTCAGATTGAACGATTAAAACCTGTCCATGTGATTATTTTCTCTCCCTTTAATATTAAACGCTGCCTGGGGAAAGTACCGGTGACCTTTGTTCCGCGAACTATCACCATCATCGACTTTGTCGCACTCATCAATGGCAGTTACTGCTCTGTGCCTGAAGCGGATGTGTCCCTTTCGCGCAAGCAGCATCAGGTTCTGAGCTGCATTGCGAATCAAATGACAACGGAAGATATTCTGGAGAAACTGAAAATATCGCTAAAAACGTTCTACTGCCATAAACACAATATCATGATGATCCTCAATCTTAAGCGGATCAATGAGTTGGTACGCCATCAGCATATTGATTATCTGGTGTGAATTTCCAGTAGGGTGGCGAGTGTGATTTCGCTACCACACAGATTAGCTAATTGAAACGCCTTTCACCCCTGCCATACCTTTTAATAATCGCAACAGATCTTCTATCGACGTCGTGGCATGAAGCTGAATATCAATGGCGACCACTTCATGATCTTCATTTTCCTGCAACGAAACTAAATCCGTTTTTATTTTTTGCTGCTTAAACCAGTCGAGCATTGATACCGTATTACCGTTCACTAATGTCAGCTGTAAATGGTAATTTTTATTCATCAGGCGGAAGGTTAATTGATGGAAGACTTCCAGCACCAGTAAGGTCATCACTGAACCATAAATGCCCAGTTCGTACATACCGCTACCAATAACCATACCAATGGCGGCGGTCACCCAGATATCCGCTGCCGTCGTCAGACCTACAATATTTTGGTTACGAACGAGAATGTTACCTGCACCGATAAACCCGACGCCCGTCACCACCTGAGCAGCAATACGGCTGGGGTCCAGTCCGACGTGATCTAAAGACAGCACGTCAGCAAAACCATATTTCGAAACAATCATAAACAGGGCGCTTCCCATGCCAATTAATACATGTGTGCGTAACCCTGCTCCTTTGCCGCGCATTTGCCTTTCCATGCCAATAGCGCCACAGGCAATTACCGCAAGTATAAGTCGTATAATAAATTCTGCTGTCATATAAAAATGCAAAAAGGAGCAGCAAGATGGCTCAACTTGCTACTCCTTTTTACTTGTACCTTATTAATTCGGCAAGTCATTAGATGCTTGATTTTTGAAGGTATACAAATTTTTCTGCGGGTTTTTCTTGCAGTATTCGATCACTTTAGGAATTTGAGTGAGATCGGTTTCATTTAAAGTAACGGTATCGCCACCTTTATATACTGTTTCTTCATGCAGCATCCACCACGCAACTGGTGTCATTGCTTTTGGATTCAGATCAATAAATTCCTGGCAGGTCATATCTTTAGCGGATTCATTGGCTGCCAGCGCAGATTGTGCGTTCACCAGTGACAAAGCCGCTACAGCGCCCATAAAAATAAACGCTTTACGGAGAGATGAAATATTCATTTTGTAACCCATTCAATATAGAGATTAAATATGAACAGAAGGAATAGCTGCTTTTGAAGAAGGTATTCCTACCTGTTCAATATGCAAGGAAGTACGATGTAACGTATTCCCGGAATTACATATCTTTCTTAACTTTGTCCCATTCGTTTTTAACTTTATCTTTAAAGTTGGCTTGTTTATCCTGAGTACAAGCCTGAACGATCGCTGGGGTTACGGTTGCAATACCCTGAACATCTAAAACCGCATCTTCTGGTTTATCTTTATTGTTCAGTGCTTCAGCAAAACCAACTGCAGTTGGCTGGAAGGATTCGTCCACAGCCAGAAAATCTTCACAGGTCCAGGTGTTGACCGGTTTTTTGTTATCAGCTGCTTTTTGTGCATCCGCTGCATTGCTCACCACTGGCAGAAGAAGCAGACCACCAAGAATAACGCCTAATACTTTTTTCATCGTAATATCCTCAACTATAAAGTGAAAGAGCCGTCACGAATTAATTTCGACACTGAGGTTATAACCTGGTTTTCTGTATATGTCATGTTGATGGAAAATATCAAAATCAGATATTTTTATTTCAATACAATGAGTTACAGATGTATCAGATACTGTAATTAGGAAATTTTTATTAAATCGACTGCATTCTTAGACGCGTTTTTGGCATAGATTGATAGCAGGGGATTTTCTTCTTAATTTTATAGGGTGGTTATATGTTATATATAGATAAGGCAACAATTTTGAAGTTTGATCTGGAGATGCTTAAAAAGCACCGTAGAGCAATCCAGTTTATTGCCGTGCTGCTGTTTATCGTCGGGTTGCTGTGTATCAGTTTCCCGTTCGTCTCTGGCGATATTTTAAGCACAGTAGTGGGTGCATTATTAATCTGCTCAGGTATTGCGCTTATTGTCGGGTTATTCAGCAACCGCAGTCATAATTTCTGGCCTGTATTATCCGGTTTCCTCGTCGCAATCGCCTATTTATTGATCGGCTATTTCTTCATCCGCGCACCGGAGCTGGGCATTTTTGCCATTGCGGCATTTATTGCCGGTTTGTTCTGTGTGGCAGGAGTTATTCGTCTGATGAGTTGGTATCGTCAGCGTTCAATGAAAGGCAGTTGGCTACAGCTCGTTATTGGTGTGCTGGATATCGTCATTGCCTGGATATTCCTTGGCGCAACGCCGATGGTTTCTGTAACGCTGGTTTCCACACTAGTGGGAATTGAACTGATATTTAGCGCCGCTAGCCTGTTCAGCTTCGCCAGTTTGTTTGTTAAAAAGCAATAATTATCCCTATTGCCACCTGGATCATAGTCACTTGATGTGACTATGATCCAATTAATACTCTCTCCGCTACACAGCATTTTAGATCAATTGCGCGCTATCATTGAAATAATTACCTGCTGATGAGTATTTCAACCTACTGAATTTTATCTGATTTTTTTCATTGCATGGCAAATTAGCCATTTCAAACATTATCATGGCTGATATTTTCCGTAGTCAGGTTTAATGTTTTAAAAGTGCTGTGGGAAAGTGAACAAAGAGTTCCGTAAACGTTGATGCTATGGGCGGTTAAATAAGTAATCCGGGTTCATTTTTTTGCAACTGGCGTTGATTACATTGCATAAATATCCGTGTCTCCAGACGCTATATAAAAACCTGAAGACATGAATGAGTTATTTACTCAGGTAATTTCAATGCGTTAAAAGAAAGCTGGCAATCCAATTGCCAGCTTAAGTCGAAACAAGGAGACTCGATATTTAAATCGGATTACATTTTAACTTTAGTAATATTCTTCAGAGATCACAAACTGGTTATTGATAACTTATTCTTGGGCAGTAATCCGCAAACGTTAATTTTTTGTTTGCAGTTTACAATCTGATAACAACCAGGAATTTTACTTAGGATCAATATATGGAGTGCGTGATGGATAAATCTGAAGTATTGATTAGTGTTAATAGACGTATTAGTTCACGAAGGGCAAGGTTCTTATAGGCGTTTACTATATTGAACAACGATTCGGACAGGGATGTAAATAATGAAAAGGATGACATGTTCGAAACGATAACGGCTAAGGAGTAAGTTATGATTTTTCTCATGACGAAAGATTCTTTTCTTTTACAGGGCTTTTGGCAGTTGAAAGATAATCACGAAATGATAAAAATCAATTCCCTGTCAGAGATCAAAAAAGTAGGTAATAAACCCTTCAAGGTTATCATTGATACCTATCACAACCATATCCTTGATGAAGAAGCGATTAAATTTCTGGAGAAATTAGACGCCGAGAGAATTATTGTTTTGGCACCTTATCACATCAGTAAACTAAAAGCTAAAGCGCCTATTTATTTTGTCAGCCGCAAAGAAAGTATCAAAAATCTTCTTGAGATTACTTATGGTAAACACTTGCCTCATAAGAATTCACAATTATGTTTTTCACATAATCAGTTCAAAATTATGCAGCTGATTCTGAAAAACAAAAACGAAAGCAATATCACGTCAACGCTCAATATTTCGCAACAAACATTAAAGATTCAGAAATTCAACATTATGTACAAGCTGAAACTAAGACGTATGAGCGACATCGTCACCCTGGGTATCACATCTTATTTTTAGTCAGGACATAATTAACTGAAAATGATGGCAGGCATGAAGAGGGATGCAGATGCTGATTTCATTATCCCCGGTGATGACTAAAGGAGAGGCGAAAACGACTTTATTCCCCTGGTATGTGTATCCACCAGTAGAACCCTTCGTTGCCCGAATGCTGGCAGGAACTGTTGGCAGAACGGCAACATTTTTTTTGTCGTTGACCTCACCATGTCGATCACTGTGCTTGCATCCCATCTTACTGGCTGACAACCCCACTATGCCGCTGGTCTGTAAATCCCTCATACCTCTCCTCGCGCGCAATTTAAAGAACCGTTATATCTCAAGAATTTTCAGGGACTAAAATGAACAGAAGAAGAAAACTGTTAATACCGTTGTTATTCTGCGGCGCGATGCTCACCGCCTGCGATGACAAATCGACGGAAAACGCCGCCGCCATGACGCCTGAGGTCGGTGTCGTCACACTCTCCCCCGGTTCGGTCAATGTGTTGAGCGAATTGCCTGGTAGAACCGTTCCTTATGAAGTTGCCGAGATACGCCCTCAGGTGGGCGGTATTATCATTAAACGCAACTTTATCGAAGGCGATAAAGTGAACCAGGGCGATTCGCTGTATCAGATTGATCCTGCGCCTTTACAGGCCGATCTAAACTCCGCCAAAGGCTCGTTGGCGAAAGCACTCTCAACCGCCAGCAATGCCCGCATCACCTTTAACCGCCAGGCATCATTGCTGAAGACCAACTACGTTAGCCGTCAGGATTACGACACCGCGCGCACCCAGCTGAATGAAGCAGAAGCCAATGTCACCGTCGCCAAAGCGGCTGTTGAACAGGCGACGATCAATCTGCAATACGCGAATGTCACCTCGCCGATTACGGGCGTCAGCGGGAAATCGTCGGTGACCGTCGGCGCACTCGTTACCGCTAATCAAGCCGATTCACTGGTTACCGTGCAACGTCTGGACCCGATTTATGTCGATCTCACGCAGTCGGTGCAGGATTTTTTGCGCATGAAAGAAGAGGTCGCCAGTGGACAAATCAAACAGGTTCAGGGCAGTACGCCAGTACAGCTCAATCTGGAAAATGGTAAACGTTACAGCCAGACCGGCACGCTGAAATTCTCCGACCCGACGGTGGATGAAACCACGGGCTCCGTGACGTTACGGGCGATTTTCCCCAACCCAAATGGTGACTTGCTGCCAGGTATGTATGTCACGGCATTAGTGGATGAAGGTAGCCGCCAGAATGTATTACTGGTGCCGCAGGAAGGCGTCACCCACAACGCCCAGGGTAAAGCAACGGCGCTCATTCTGGATAAAGACGATGTTGTGCAGCTACGCGAAATTGAAGCCAGCAAAGCCATCGGCGACCAGTGGGTTGTCACTTCTGGTTTGCAGGCTGGCGATCGGGTGATCGTTTCCGGTTTGCAACGTATTCATCCGGGTATCAAAGCACGTGCAATTTCCTCCAGCCAGGAAAACGCCAGCACCGAATCGAAACAATAACGTTGCAGGCTTAAGGGGACTTTCATGGCTAACTATTTTATTGATCGCCCGGTTTTTGCCTGGGTACTTGCCATTATTATGATGCTTGCAGGTGGTCTGGCGATCATGAACTTACCGGTTGCGCAATATCCGCAGATTGCGCCACCAACCATTACCGTCAGCGCAACCTATCCGGGTGCCGATGCGCAAACGGTAGAAGACTCGGTCACTCAGGTGATTGAGCAAAATATGAATGGGCTTGATGGCCTGATGTACATGTCTTCAACCAGCGATGCGGCGGGTAATGCCTCCATCACTCTGACCTTCGAGACGGGGACATCGCCTGATATCGCGCAGGTTCAGGTGCAAAATAAACTGCAACTCGCTATGCCTTCATTACCTGAAGCGGTGCAGCAGCAGGGTATTAGCGTCGATAAGTCGAGCAGTAATATCCTGATGGTAGCGGCGTTTATTTCTGATAACGGCAGTCTCAACCAGTACGATATCGCGGACTATGTAGCGTCTAATATCAAAGACCCGCTAAGCCGTACCGCGGGCGTTGGTAGCGTACAACTCTTTGGTTCCGAGTATGCCATGCGTATCTGGCTGGACCCGCAAAAACTCAATAAATACAACCTGGTACCTTCCGATGTTATTTCCCAGATTAAGGTGCAAAACAACCAGATTTCCGGTGGTCAACTGGGTGGCATGCCACAGGCGGCAGACCAGCAACTGAACGCCTCGATCATTGTGCAGACGCGTCTGCAAACGCCGGAAGAATTTGGCAAAATCCTGTTGAAAGTTCAGCAAGATGGTTCGCAAGTACTGCTGCGTGATGTCGCCCGCGTCGAACTTGGGGCGGAAGATTATTCCACCGTGGCTCGCTATAACGGCAAACCTGCTGCCGGGATCGCCATCAAACTGGCTACCGGAGCAAACGCCCTGGATACCTCGCGAGCGGTGAAAGAGGAGCTGAACCGTTTATCGGCTTATTTCCCCGCAAGCCTGAAGACGGTTTATCCTTACGACACCACACCGTTTATCAAAATTTCTATTCAGGAAGTTTTCAAAACGCTGGTTGAGGCTATCATCCTCGTCTTCCTGGTCATGTATCTGTTTTTGCAGAATTTCCGCGCCACAATCATCCCGACGATTGCCGTACCGGTGGTTATTCTCGGGACGTTTGCGATCTTGTCGGCGGTCGGTTTCACCATCAACACGTTAACTATGTTCGGGATGGTGCTGGCGATAGGGTTACTGGTGGATGACGCCATCGTGGTGGTGGAGAACGTCGAGCGTGTCATTGCGGAAGATAAACTACCGCCGAAGGAAGCGACGCATAAATCGATGGGGCAGATCCAACGTGCGCTGGTCGGGATTGCCGTTGTTCTTTCCGCAGTGTTTATGCCGATGGCCTTTATGAGCGGTGCAACCGGGGAGATCTACCGACAGTTCTCCATCACGCTGATCTCCTCCATGCTGCTTTCAGTATTTGTGGCAATGAGCCTGACCCCTGCCCTGTGCGCCACCATTCTGAAAGCCGCGCCGGAAGGCGGTCACAAACCTAACGCCCTGTTCGCACGCTTCAACACGCTGTTTGAAAAATCGACTCATCACTATACCGACAGCACCCGCTCGCTGTTGCGTTGTACCGGTCGCTACATGGTGGTCTACCTGCTGATTTGCGCCGGGATGGCGGTGCTGTTCCTGCGTACGCCGACCTCTTTCTTACCAGAAGAGGATCAGGGGGTATTTATGACCACCGCGCAGTTACCTTCCGGTGCAACCATGGTTAACACCACGAAAGTGCTGCAACAGGTGACTGATTATTATCTGACAAAAGAGAAAGATAATGTTCAGTCGGTGTTTACCGTTGGCGGCTTTGGCTTCAGTGGCCAGGGGCAAAACAACGGTCTGGCGTTTATCAGCCTCAAACCGTGGTCTGAACGTGTCGGTGAGGAAAACTCGGTTACCGCGATCATTCAGCGGGCAATGATTGCGTTAAGCAGTATCAATAAAGCCGTCGTCTTCCCGTTCAACTTACCCGCGGTGGCTGAACTGGGTACCGCGTCAGGTTTTGATATGGAACTGCTGGACAACGGTAACCTGGGGCACGAAAAACTGACCCAGGCGCGAAACGAGCTATTATCACTGGCAGCGCAATCACCGAATCAGGTCACCGGGGTACGCCCGAACGGACTGGAAGATACGCCGATGTTCAAAGTGAACGTCAACGCCGCGAAAGCCGAGGCAATGGGTGTGGCGCTGTCTGATATCAACCAGACAATTTCCACCGCCTTCGGCAGCAGCTACGTGAACGACTTCCTCAACCAGGGGCGGGTGAAAAAAGTGTATGTCCAGGCAGGCACGCCGTTCCGTATGTTGCCGGATAACATCAACCAGTGGTATGTACGCAACGCCTCTGGCACGATGGCACCGCTTTCGGCCTATTCGTCTACCGAATGGACCTATGGTTCACCGCGACTGGAACGCTACAACGGCATCCCGTCAATGGAGATTTTAGGTGAAGCGGCGGCCGGGAAAAGTACCGGTGACGCTATGAAATTTATGGCAGACCTGGTCGCTAAACTTCCGGCAGGCGTCGGCTACTCGTGGACCGGACTGTCGTATCAGGAAGCGTTATCCTCAAACCAGGCTCCCGCGCTGTATGCCATTTCACTGGTCGTGGTGTTCCTCGCCCTTGCCGCACTTTATGAGAGCTGGTCAATTCCGTTCTCGGTGATGTTGGTTGTACCGTTAGGTGTCGTTGGCGCATTACTGGCCACCGATCTGCGC
Source organism: Escherichia sp. HH41S (assembly GCF_009820115.1). Lineage (NCBI taxonomy): Bacteria > Pseudomonadati > Pseudomonadota > Gammaproteobacteria > Enterobacterales > Enterobacteriaceae > Escherichia > Escherichia sp. HH41S. The sequence continues at coordinate 3,323 of NZ_VNXE01000035.1, read as the reverse complement.
GGCTTAAGTAATGACGTCTACTTCCAGGTTGGTTTGCTGACTACCATCGGGCTTTCCGCCAAGAACGCCATCCTGATCGTCGAATTTGCCGTTGAGATGATGCAGAAAGAAGGGAAAACGCCGATAGAGGCAATCATCGAAGCGGCGCGGATGCGTTTACGCCCAATCCTGATGACCTCTCTGGCCTTTATTCTCGGCGTGTTGCCGCTGGTAATCAGCCACGGCGCAGGTTCTGGCGCGCAAAACGCGGTAGGTACCGGCGTGATGGGCGGGATGTTTGCCGCAACAGTGCTGGCCATTTACTTCGTTCCAGTCTTTTTCGTTGTAGTGGAACATCTCTTTGCCCGCTTTAAAAAAGCGTAACGTGTAAATGAGAGTAAGGTTGAACGTGAGGGTTCAGCCTTACTCTTTCCTGCTAACCATTCACCACTCAACAACCAGCTGACCGTCAGGAATACCAGGCTTAGTACACAGCACTGAAAGTAAAAACCACTCCAGCCATTCGTCATCAATTTGAACAGCACAATACTGACCCACATCCCCGTAATCGTATGAATTGTCAGCTTAATAATCCCAAACATGCCGAGTCTTTTCCTCCTGAAAATACCTATACCGCCTCGCTAACTACGAAAGAGATCTTGCCGGTAGCCCGGAAGAGATCATCAGGAAAGAGTTTCACATGAAGCAGGTGCGAGATCCTGACCAATATTCAAATACGAAATAGGTCAGGAAAAGGTACCCGGAGAATGTTGCGCAAACTGATGTGGCGTTACACCATAATATTGTCGAAATGTGTTTATAAAGTATGACGCACTGCTATACCCACATTTTTCAGCAATAGTATGCAAAGGAATTTGACGTAACTCGAGTAATCGTCTGGCCATCGACATCCTGGAAGCGAGTAATATTTTACTGAAACAGGTATTTTCGTCCTGCAACTTTTTTTTGATTAGACTCTCGCTGGTATACATTCTTTCCGCGATATCGCGCAGATACCAACGTTTAGCGATATCAAAGCTAATAAGGCGTTCAACTTTTCCTGAAACAGTACTGATACTATTGAAAAGTAAGGGGATAAGTTCTTTCTTATGAGAAAACATTGATAAACAGGAAAGGTAGAGCATATTGCTCAGTATCGGCGAATTTACTCCGGATTCATTGAAACTATCAAAAATCGCCGTCACCAGAGGCATGGGCGGGGACTGGTTAATTAACAAACGGTCTTTGCTATGTAACCCTAAATTGCGCGGTAACTGACGAATATTTTGTAAGTAATGGCAAACTGTCAGCTCATCGATATCCAGTCGTCGTGTATCCGGTGAACAAAACGCAAAATCGTCTGCCAAATTTTTATCCAGCAGTAGAATACTTTCGTTGTGCAACGATATTTTTTGCTGTTCATGATGAATATCCAATGAACGACGAACGAGGATCACCGAGCAGACATGAGTCATGACTATCCCTTATATTTCATTACTGCGATCATTTCAATTTCAGTATACTAATGAAATGACGCCAGACTGTTTCTTAGTGCAAAAACTGCCATATTTGGTAGGACCAAAATTTATCCACAAAGTAGTTTTGCATAACAGTTAATTGATAATAAGTAAATGCAACACCAATATATTTTCACACAGCGTATAGCTTATGTTTATAAAAAAATGGCTGATCTTATTTCCAGTAAAAGTTATATTTAACTTACTGAGAGCACAAAGTTTCCCGTGCCAACAGGGAGTGTTATAACGGTTTATTAGTCTGGAGACGGCAGACTATCCTCTTCCCGGTCCCCTATGCCGGGTTTTTTTTATGTCTGAGTAAAACTCTATAATCTTATTCCTTCCGCAGAACGGTCAGTGCCGTAAAAATTCCCTTGTGCAACAATACTTGCCGCCGAGTCACGGTTCGGCAATCCCTGCGCCGATCGCTCCTGATACTCTGTGGGCGTCATCCCATAATAATTTCGAAAAACGTAAATGAAATACGACACGCTGTGATATCCACAGGACACTGCAACTCGCTTAATTGAAAAACCATGTATAACAATAAGTTGCAAAGCACGTTGCATTCTACACTCAGTAAGCAACTGTGAATATGACGTACCTTCTTCGCGCAATTTTTTCTTTAACAGGCTTGAACTCATCAACAGCTCGCTGGCGATTTGGGCTAATGTCCACTCATGGGCGATATTATTATTGATGACCGTACAAACTCGTGTTCGCATGTTCGGTTGCAAAACGTTCAGAAGCAGCGGTATAAACTGCTCATCCTCCAGGAAAACAGATAACAACGCAAAGATTAATGCTCTTTTACGGAGCATTTCTGCATAGCGCAGATTCTTATTCTGCGATAGTTGCGCAACCTCCTGAAAAACAGGAATATCTCTGGTACAGTGATGAACGAGTAACGAAGGAACTTTTTTATGTGCATGAAGATTTAATGCCTCCTCCTTGAGCATCGGGAGAAATAATGAAAGCGTGTCCCTTGAAACTAATACAAAATTCTCGACACACTTATCCACTTGAATTTGACTTGCATCCGCAAAAACCAGTTCACCGCCATTAAAATAGCGATATTCACCATTAACCATGGTGAGAATATATTTATGTCTTGCGTACGCAATTAGACAATTACCATGTAGTGATTGCATAGTCGGCTTAATATTACATAAACATATTACTGTTTATTAATGTAGCACGCCGCCCTCTTAAGTCAAATTGATTGATAAATAAATTTAAACGAAGCGGGAAAACAGGATGATAATCTACGGCAGGATGACTGGATTTATAATACAAAAGGCGTGCTTAAGAACGCAGTGAAATTAATAGTAAGCAAATAATCCCTTGCGGTGACATTAAGAATATCAGTTACATTGAATAAACATTCATATAACATATATCTTATCAACACGATGAATAGACAGCCAGTATATTATTGCTATTAATAAGCAACCGAATGCCCAACTGTTTTTTAAAGGTTGGGCATTCGGTTTTTACAACGTTATATTATCAGGTGTGTTTAAAGCTGTTCTGCTGGGCAATACCCTGCAGTTTCGGGTGATCACTGAGATATTTCAGGGAGGCTTTGTAGTCTTCCAGCAACAATTCAGCAAAGTCCATTTCGAAGCCACGACGACACATAATGCGCATCACCACGATGTCAGTGGCTTCACCGCCGAGAGTGAAGGCCGGAACCTGCCAGCCGCGCAGACGCAGACGTTCAGAGAGGTCGTAGAGGGTGTATCCCGGGTCTTCACCATCTTTCAGTTTGAAGCAAACCGCCGGGATGCCTTCATCCGGGCGACCGGTACAGATGAACTCATACGG
>NZ_VNXE01000009.1:0-40323 GCF_009820115.1 Escherichia sp. HH41S | reverse complement strand
TGCATCCGTAGCTCAGCTGGATAGAGTACTCGGCTACGAACCGAGCGGTCGGAGGTTCGAATCCTCCCGGATGCACCATATTCTCCGTAATCTTCAGCGATGATGGTATGGAAGAGGCGATGGTAATCACCGTCTGCTCCAGGGAGGATAACGTTGCGGCAGCAACGGCCCGAAGGGCGAACGCCAGTGAGTCATCCTCCCGGATGCACCATCTTCTGCAAAAAATCCCCTTCAAAAATATTTCATTTCTAAATAACTATTTTATCCATTTCCTGAATATTCTTCTCCTTCGCCATCAGCGACAAAATCAAGCAATTACGCTAAAGTAGCGTCATATTTTTCGACTTGCGAGAAGACCATGTACGAGCGTTATGCAGGTTTAATTTTTGATATGGATGGCACAATCCTGGATACGGAGCCTACGCACCGTAAAGCGTGGCGCGAAGTATTAGGGCACTACGGTCTTCAATACGATGTTCAGGCGATGATTGCGCTTAATGGCTCGCCCACGTGGCGCATTGCTCAGGCGATTATTGAGCTTAATCAGGCCGATCTCGACCCGCATGCGCTGGCGCGTGAAAAAACAGAAGCAGTCAGAAGCATGTTGCTCGATAGCGTCGAACCACTCCCCCTTGTTGAAGTGGTGAAAAGCTGGCACGGACGTCGACCAATGGCTGTAGGAACGGGGAGTGAAAGCGCCATCGCTGAGGCACTGCTAACGCACCTGGGATTACGCCGTTATTTTGACGCCGTCGTTGCTGCCGATCACGTCAAACATCATAAACCTGCGCCAGACACATTTTTGTTGTGCGCGCAGCGTATGGGCGTGCAACCAACACAGTGTGTGGTCTTTGAAGATGCTGATTTCGGTATTCAGGCGGCCCGTGCTGCAGGCATGGACGCTGTGGATGTTCGCTTGCTGTGAGTGAAGCTTTATCGCTTTTCTCGTTGTTTGCCAGTAGTTTCCTCAGCGCTACACTATTACCCGGTAATTCCGAAGTCGTGCTGGTTGCAATGTTGCTTTCCGGGGTAAGTCATCCCTGGGTTTTAGTTTTAACAGCAACAATGGGTAATAGCCTTGGAGGGTTAACTAACGTTATCCTTGGGCGTTTCTTTCCATTGCGTAAAACATCGCGCTGGCAAGAGAAAGCTACCGGCTGGCTGAAACGCTATGGTGCAGTCACGCTATTATTAAGCTGGATGCCCGTGGTTGGCGATTTACTGTGTCTGTTAGCGGGATGGATGCGCATCTCCTGGGGGCCAGTAATCTTTTTTTTGTGCCTTGGTAAAGCGTTACGCTATGTTGCAGTTGCAGCAGCGACCGTTCAGGGCATGATGTGGTGGCACTAATTGTAGGCCTGCACACATGGTCACCATTACAGTTATGCTAATTAAAACGATTTTGACAGGCGGGAGGTCAATTTGATCCCGGACGTATCACAGGCGCTGGCCTGGCTGGAAAAACATCCTCAGGCGTTAAAGGGGATACAGCGTGGGCTGGAGCGCGAAACTTTGCGTGTTAATGCTGATGGCACACTGGCAACAACAGGTCATCCTGAAGCATTAGGTTCCGCACTGACGCACAAATGGATTACTACCGATTTTGCGGAAGCATTGCTGGAATTCATTACACCAGTGGATGGTGATATTGAACATATGCTGACCTTTATGCGCGATCTGCATCGTTATACGGCGCGCAATATGGGCGATGAGCGGATGTGGCCGTTAAGTATGCCATGCTACATCGCAGAAGGTCAGGACATCGAACTGGCACAGTACGGCACTTCTAACACCGGACGCTTCAAAACGCTGTACCGTGAAGGGCTGAAAAATCGCTACGGCGCGCTGATGCAAACCATTTCCGGCGTGCACTACAATTTCTCTTTGCCCATGGCATTCTGGCAAGCGAAGTGCGGCGATATCTCGGGCGCTGATGCCAAAGAGAAAATTTCTGCGGGCTATTTCCGCGTTGTTCGCAATTACTATCGTTTCGGTTGGGTCATTCCTTATCTGTTTGGCGCGTCTCCGGCGATTTGTTCTTCTTTCCTGCAAGGAAAACCAACGTCGCTGCCGTTTGAGAAAACCGAGTGCGGTATGTATTACCTGCCGTATGCGACCTCTCTTCGTTTGAGCGATCTTGGCTATACCAACAAATCGCAAAGCAATCTTGGTATCACCTTTAACGATCTCTACGAGTACGTAGCGGGCCTTAAACAGGCAATCAAAACGCCATCGGAAGAGTACGCAAAGATTGGTATTGAGAAAGACGGTAAGCGGTTGCAAATCAACAGCAATGTGCTGCAGATTGAAAACGAACTGTACGCGCCGATTCGTCCAAAACGCGTTACCCGCAGCGGCGAGTCGCCTTCTGATGCACTGTTACGTGGCGGCATTGAATATATTGAAGTGCGTTCGCTGGACATCAACCCGTTCTCGCCGATTGGTGTAGATGAACAACAGGTGCGATTCCTCGACCTGTTTATGGTCTGGTGTGCGCTGGCTGATGCACCGGAAATGAGCAGTAGCGAACTTGCCTGTACACGCGTTAACTGGAACCGGGTGATCCTCGAAGGTCGCAAACCGGGCCTGACGCTGGGTATCGGCTGCGAAACCGCGCAGTTCCCGTTGCCGCAGGTGGGGAAAGATTTGTTCCGCGATCTGAAACGCGTGGCGCAAACGCTGGATAGCATTAACGGCGGCGAAGCGTACCAGAAAGTGTGTGATGAACTGGTCGCCTGCTTCGATAATCCCGATCTGACTTTCTCTGCCCGTATCTTAAGGTCTATGATTGATACTGGTATTGGCGGAACAGGTAAAGCGTTTGCTGAAGCGTACCGTAATCTGCTGCGTGAAGAGCCGCTGGAAATTCTGCGTGAAGAGGATTTTGTAGCCGAGCGCGAGGCGTCTGTACGCCGTCAGCAGGAAATGGAAGCCGCTGATACCGAACCGTTTGCGGTGTGGCTGGAAAAACACGCCTGACAGAAAAGAAAAAGGCCACTCGTGAGTGGCCAAAATTTCATCTCTGAATTCAGGGATGATGATAACAAATGCGCGTCTTTCATATACTCAGACTCGCCTGGGAAGAAAGAGTTCAGAAAATTTTTAAAAAAATTACCGGAGGTGGCTAAATGCCGTTGTTAGATAGCTTCACAGTCGATCATACCCGGATGGAAGCGCCTGCAGTTCGGGTGGCGAAAACAATGAACACCCCGCATGGCGACGCAATCACCGTGTTCGATCTGCGCTTCTGCGTGCCGAACAAAGAAGTGATGCCAGAAAGAGGGATCCATACCCTGGAGCACCTGTTTGCTGGTTTTATGCGTAACCATCTTAACGGTAATGGCGTTGAGATTATCGATATCTCGCCAATGGGCTGCCGCACCGGTTTTTATATGAGTCTGATTGGTACGCCAGATGAGCAGCGTGTCGCTGATGCCTGGAAAGCGGCAATGGAGGACGTGCTGAAAGTGCAGGATCAGAATCAGATCCCGGAACTGAACGTCTACCAGTGTGGCACTTACCAGATGCACTCGTTGCAGGAAGCGCAGGATATTGCGCGTAGCATTCTGGAGCGCGATGTACGCATTAACAGTAATGAAGAACTGGCACTGCCAAAAGAGAAGTTGCAGGAATTGCACATCTAGTCAATTGAAGAGGCCGGGCAGGTGATATCACCGCCCGGTTTTTATTACCTGTCAGTCACCCGATATTCCACGCTATGTGCTTCATCAGGTTGAGGAACTTCCAGCCTTGAGGCCATCCGCATCACGACCGCTTCAGGAACGGCATACTCGCGCCTGGCATTTTGCTGCTTCCATTGTGCCCATGGCACTTCCAGATAAACGATCTTTACTCGTGCGCCGTAAGCCGTAAACAGACAGATGAGCTGGCTACGCAGCTGGCGGGTAATGTTCGTTGCATTCCAGATGAACGGCTTCTTCTGGCGTAAAAAAACGCGCGCTTCTTCTTTTGCCTGTTGCACAATACGCCCAGTGGCGGTTTTGTCGTCCGGACTGGCATTGATTCGCCGCCGCATATCATCAAGGCTGATAACGTTCACTCTCTGGCACTGTTCACTGATAAAGCGATCTTTGCCCATACCCGGTAAACCACACAGCAAAATAACCTCAAAAGATTCAGCCTCCCAGGGAACAAAATCAGGAGAACTTTGTTCATGGGTCAGGTAATGCCAGCGTGCGGAATCCGAAGCGAATGAACGCACTTTTCCCCAGCATTGTTGCTCCTGGCAAAATAGCTTGAACAGATCGATGCGTTCCAGCATTGATTGCTGATCATGACAATGGCGACCAAGCAGATCGGCACGAGCAAGCAAAGCGAGCAGACGCGTGTCGATACGCATTGCAGCCGTGAGCAGCAAACGCTCCGGTTCCGGACGTTCCAGTAACCATAGCGGTAACCCATGCAGACGCACCAGTGCAACAATTTGCTCGCGTAGCACGAACGGCGTAGGGATATCGCGCCATAAAATTTGTCGGGCCGTCAATTCACCCCGACGAGCATGACCAGGAGACTGAATACGTCCGTTTTCCTGCACGGTAGTACTGCGCTTTTCAACGTCATGCAATAACGCCGCCGCCCATAAAATTTCCTGCTGCTGAGCGGGGAGTTGCTGGAACTCTGGCAGAGCCACGAGTGCATTCAGCACCATTTCAGTATGCACACCAACGTCGCCTTCACCATGATGCTCCGGGTCTTGCGGCGTGTTATGCATATCCTCAACCCAGCTAAAACGCTGGCGTAGCGTCGACCAGCGTTTGTCGTCGGTAAGTTGCCAAATCATGACTGTTCTCCATAAGCGAACTCATGGGCCATCCGCGCCCGTCGCCAGTGGCGTTTCCAGTGCTCGGTGGTTTTGACATGATTTTTGCGTACATACTTGAAGACGTTATGCGAAAAGTCAGCGACGGAAAACGCATCACTATTCCGGCTGACAATGCCTTCCAGCGTACAGGGTTGCCCGGTTTGCGTATCCCAGGGATCGAACGCGCCGCGCGCATTGGTCAGCGCCAGAAAATCACGTTGCCAGCTTTTTTCATCATTCCCCGGCTGCGGGCCGGAGATTTCGGGAACGCAGGGGAAATCAAACAGAGCGGCGTAAAACTGCACCTCTTCCCAGCTCAGCCACATATCCTGGCAGCGAACGGCAAACAGATAAAAATCCTGCTCCAGGGCGCGATATTCAATCGAATGAACGGCATAAAGATTTTCACCAAACAACTCCAGATCGCCGAGATCGTTTTTCAGCGATTGCCAGCGTTGGCGAATTTTATAGGTCCATGCCGATTCCGTTGGCGCGGCATGGGAACGGGCAAACACGCCGAAGCGATTAAGACAGTTATTTTCGCCGTCGAGTTTTTCAGTATGTACCAACTGCGAAATTGCCTGCATATCTTGCCAGTAACTGGCGTTAATGCGGTCATCGCTGGTGGTGCCAGGGGAGAAGGGATAATGCCAGGTTCTCCCGTATTTACGTTGGATAATCATAATAATCCATTATTTTGTGTGTAATAAATGTACGCCCGCGTGGGTGCGAGTTATGGGGTTAAAAGAAAAATGTGAGTATCACCCGCGAAAGCGAGGGCGAAGAAAAAAGAGAGTTAACAACCTGAGCGAATGCTCAGAACCGATTAATGGTGAATGGAAGAGTTTGGGGCGGCGAAAAGATACACCGTTTGAGATGATAAAACAACCGTTTACAGAATGAGCAAATAAAAAGGGAGCCGCAGCTCCCTTTGACAACCTTAGTGCGCACCGCCTCCGCCGCCACCTGCGCCAAATGGCGGTTTAGCAAACCACACCAGCCCCAGCAGGACGAGGAATATCCCGGCTGACATCCAGAAGATCTCATTGGCGGAAATAATCAGCCCCTGATTAGTGATCTGCTGGGCAATCCAGCCTGATGCCTGTTGTTGCGTCATCCCCAGCCCTTCAAGTTGGCTGTACATCGCCTGAGCGTTCGGGTTAAACGGGTTTACCGACTCGGTTAACTGTGCGTGGTGCATCGACTCGCGGTTGGTCCACATAGTCGTCGTAATGGACGTGCCGATAGATCCCGCCAGCGTTCGCGTAAAGTTGGAGAGACTCGATGCCGCCGCCAGTCGTTCCGGTGGCAAACCGGACAGCGTAATGGTGGTCAGCGGCATAAAGAAGCAGGCCACCGCGAAGCCCTGGATAAACTGCGGCCAGGCCGACGCGCCAAAATCCATACCCGGTTCAAAGGTATAAGCACGCCAGTAGAAGCAGACGGCATACATGATAAAGCTGAAGGTTACCAGTCGCCGCATATCCAGTTTATGCGCGAAGCGGCCGATAATCGGCGACAGGATCACCGGAATAATCCCTACCGGCGCAGAGGCCAGCCCCGCCCATGTAGCCGTGTAGCCGTAGACTTCCTGCAACAGCTGCGGCAGCAGAACAATGGCACCGAAGTAGAGCATATACGCGAGGCTGATACATAAGCAGCCAATGGTGAAATTTCGCGACTTAAACAGCGAGAGATCGACTATCGGGTTATCGTCGGTTAGCTCCCAGACAATCAGGAAGCAAATAGCCACCACTGCTACCACGGTGAGAATGATAATTTCCTGTGACGAGAACCAGTCCAGCTCTTTGCCCCGGTCGAGCATAATCTGCAGGCTGCCGATACCAATTACCAGCAGCGCCAGTCCCACGGCATCAATCCGCCGACGCTCGGTACGGGTTTCGCGTCCGCGCAGCGTCTGCAATGTCATCAACACCACCGCTACACCAATTGGTACGTTGATGAAGAATATCCAGCCCCAATGATAATTATCACTGATATAGCCGCCGAGGATTGGCCCGCAGATAGGCGCGACAATCACCGTCATCGACCACAACGCCAGCGCGATAGAACGTTTGGCAGGTGGGTAGTTATTCAGTAACAGACTTTGCGAAAGCGGGATCAACGGCCCGGCGACAATTCCCTGAATCACGCGGAAGAAGATCAGCATATTCAGGCTGCTGGAGACACCACACGCCCACGACGCAATAGCAAAGGCGATGGTCGACCAGAGGAACAGCTTCACTTCCCCAACGCGCTTTGCCAGCCAGCCGGTAAGCGGGATCGAGATGGCATTCGCCACCCCGAAAGAAGTGATTACCCACGTTCCCTGGCTGAGCGATGAGCCCAGATTCCCGGCGATAGTGGGGATCGCCACGTTAGCAATGGTGGAGTCCAGCACCTGCATGAATGTCGCTAGTGACAGCGCAATCGTCATAATGACCAGTTGCGCGCCTTCCAGCGGTTTTTGCTGTTGCATCACACGCACCTCTGGATTAGCCAGCGTTAGCTTTTACGATATCGTCGATCAGTTTATTGACAGGTGCCAGGCTGATTTCACGCGCGGTGCTTACCGCGACCGGTGTGGAACGTACTTTATTTGCCAGTACCTGACCGTCACGGTTAGTGGTATTGACGCTCACCAGCGTGGATAAACCGATACGCAGCGGGTATTGCTCCAGCTGTTTCTGGTCCAGTTCAATACGAACAGGCAGACGCTGAACGACTTTGATCCAGTTACCGGTGGCGTTTTGCGCCGGAAGCAGCGAGAACGCGCTACCTGTGCCCATATCCAGACCAACCACTTTACCGGTGTATTTCACATCATCGCCGTAAATATCGGTGGTGATGGTGACCGGCTGACCGATGCGCATATTGGCAATCTGCGTTTCTTTAAAGTTGGCATCCACCCACATATTGGTGGCTGGAACGACCGCCATCAGCGGCGTCGTTGGGCTAATTTGCGCGCCAGGCTGTACTGCGCGGCGGGAGACATAACCGGTCATCGGACTGACAATACGGGTACGCTCCAGCGCCAGCCAGGCGTTACGTACTTCGGTGGCAGCCTGTTGCACGGCAGGCTGATCTTCCAGTTTAGTCCCCAGAATCATCGCCTGATTGGCATTGTATTGTTGAATGGCGACATCCAGTTGCGCCTGGGCACTGGTCACCGCGTCGCGGGCGTGTTGCAGCTCTTCGCGACCAATCAGGTTGGCATTGCCCAGCGGCACACGGCGGTTGTAGTCGCTTTGTGCTTTCGCGAGGGCGATTTTCTGCACCTCAATATTCGCCTGCAACTGTTTGCTGTTAATCATCAGCTGGTGGGTTTGGCGCACGCTGGAAGCCAGTGCCGTTTTGGCTTTTTCAAACGCCTGGCGAGCATCTGTCGGGTCGAGAGTGACCAGCACATCGCCTTCTTTTACAAAATCGGTGTTATCGGCCCAGACTTTCGTCACGCTGCCAGACACCTGAGACATAATTTGAATCTGATTCCCTGCCACATATGCGTCATCGGTTTCTTCGAAATGACGCAGTACCAAAAACCAATAAATCCCTATCGCTACGGCAATAATTATAAAGAGCAAGGTGAGAAGGAGGAGCAGACGCTTACGTTTGCCGCTCTTCTTTACCGGTTGCTGCGGGGTTTGAGTCTCCGCATTTGCGCTCATATTGTTCTCCACGATCTTCTTAACTCATCGGCTGAGCCGACCTGCTTGCCAAAAAGGCCAGCATGTTGCGATGCTGGCCAGTCATTTTTTCTTTTATAAATCTGGATTTTTGAGCGAGATGACGCGTTAGCTCATCGCTTCGAGAACCACACCGTCTTGTTCCATCTGGTCGAGACGGGAGAGCAATTTGCGGGTGATTTGCTCGAGCTGATCTTTTTCTGTTGTGCTGAGCGCGGACCAGAGTTGATGCAGGCAGTTATGCTGCGGTGGTAAAACCTCGCGCAAAAACTCGTGACCTTTTTCCGTTAATTGCAGATGCAGGCAGCGGCGATCGTTATCGCTTTCACGACGTTCGATCCAACCGCGTTTTTCCAGTTCATCGGCAATACGCGTCGCGTTGGTACGGGATGATCCAAGAGCACAACTCAATTCAGAAGGCTGAATACTGTGGTTTTCCTGAGACTCCAGCGTAATCAACGCCATAAACAACGTCTCGTTAATCCCCTGAGCCTTCAGCATTTTATTGCGGTTCTCCAGCAGCTTGCTTTGCATGTGCATGCAAAGACGAGTCAGAAGGATCTCCTGATAAGGAAAATCTTCGTGGCGGCTGGCGCGAAATTTTAGCATTTGTTCAATGGGCGTAAACGAACTATCCATTTGGGTATGACCTCATTAATTTCAGCCGATATAGTAACGACAGTGACAAATAAAGTAAATGTATTGTTTTAGAAAAATGATTCTTGTGGGTTATATAATCGCCATCACTTTCCAGGCGAGCCCATAGGCCAGCGCACTAAGCAGTGTTGGGATGATAATGCTGCGTGTTTTATAGAAACTGGCACCCAGTACCGCGAAGCCGACCAGAGTGGGCACGAAACGGCGTGTATCGTGCATCACTTCTGGTGCGGTAGAGACAACCAGCAGAGCGCATATCGAGGCGATGCCAATGGTGTCGAGCAAAATACCTACCGCGCCACGTTTGGTTGGGCGGGCATTACCCACACGCAGGCGCAGCGGCAAATAGCGGAAGCAATAATTCGCCGCGCCAACCAGTAACCCAAGCAGCAGAACCTCATAGCTCATCGGGCGCTCCTTGCCAGAATGCCTGGATTAACGCAGTGAGGCAGCCACAGACAATGCCTGCCAGAATGGCGACGGGAATAGAAAATAGCGTTACGCCTGCAAGGGCACCAACTAACGCTGCGGTAACGCAAAGAGATTGTTTGCGCTGGAAAGAGGCGAGCAGGAAACTCATAAAGAGTGCCGGAAGCATAAAACCTAATGCTGCTTCAACGGCGGGATATCCTTGCAGCAAGCCGCTGCCGGAGAATGCCCCTATTACCGTACCAAATACCCACGATGACCATGAACTGAAGGCAATGCCGATCATCCAGTTCTCGCTCCAGCGGCGATTATTGCGTACCAGTTTTGCGGTTGCGGCGGCAAAAACCTCATCCGTCAGGCCAAACGCCCACAGGGCAGTTTTCGATTTTTGCAGACGCTGAATAATACGGCTACGCAGTGACGGGCCATACAAAACATGGCGAACATCCATTGCCATGACGGTCAGTGCAGCAACCCACAAACTACTCCCGGCTGCCAGCATCGCGGTAATGACGAACTGGCTCGCGCCTGCATAAATGATGCAGGAGAAAAAAACGCTTTCGAGAGGAGAGAATCCCAGACGGGTCGCATTCAGACCAAACGCAAAGGCCACCGGAATATAACTAATAACAATCGGTAAACTGTCTTTGCATCCTTCCATGAAGGTCGCCGAACCAGGAGCAGGCTGTGGAGTAGGGCTTTCCATAGAGTGTACGCTTAACGATTGTTAATATTATAAATAGACTGAATGAATATCTTAACCTTATCAGACTGATGGGCTTCTTAACACCCTTATAAGTGTAAAGCCACGAAAACGGTTGCTGATTGCTTAAATTGCGGCTTCCTGACGATGAAAACCTCGCCACCAGACCAGTAAGTTAACCAGGGCAATCGTCGCGCCAGCCAGACAAACGCCAGCCCAACCGCCATGTTGCCAGGCTGAGGCTGAAATTAGCGAACCGGCGGCACCGCCAATGAAGTAGCTGGTCATGTAACCTGCGGTCAGGCGATTACGCGCATCAGGGTGTATTCGATAAATTACCGTCTGGTTAGTGATATGCACGCCCTGCACGGTGAGATCCAGCACCAGGATGCCGATAATCAAGGCCAGTACGGAAGTGTGTCCAAACCAGATAGCCAGCCATGAAAGTAACAGCAGCAGCAGGCCGAAAGTTGTGGTGAGGTGTGATTTGCCCTTATCGGCAAAACCGCCCGCCGGACGAGCGCCCAACGCTCCGGCAGCTCCCGCGAGTCCAAACAGACCAATTACGCCATCGCTGTAATTAAAAGGCGGAGCGGCGAGCAAAAAGGCCATTGAGGTCCAGAGAATGCTGAAGTTGGCAAAGGTCAGGCAGCCCAGCAACGCGCGGGTGCGCAGAATTTTATCGCTGATAAACATGCTGAAAACGGAACCAAGCAACTGTGGGTAGTTGAGGTGGGTTTCTGATTTCATTTGTGGCAGACCACGCCATAATGCCAGCGCCATCAGTGCCATTAACACCGAGGCAACCCAAAAGACGGTGCGCCAGCCGCCGAGGTTTGCCAGCAACCCGGCAACGGTTCGTGCCAGCAAGATCCCCAACAGCAGCCCGCTCATAATGGTGCCGACCACTTTGCCGCGTTTGTCCGGTGAAGCCAGCGTCGCTGCCAGCGGAACCAGAATTTGTGCCACGACCGAGAATAAACCGGTTAATGCCGTACCGAGGATCATCATCGCCAGCGACTGACTGCTGGCGGTAATCAACATACCGCCCGCTGCCAGTAAGGTCATCGAGACAATCAGGCGGCGGCGTTCAAACATATCACCGAGGGGAACAAGAAACAGCAGACCTGCGGCATAGCCCAACTGCGCGGCGGTAACAATAAAGCCCGCCGAACTGGCGGAAAGGGAAAAGTTACGCGCGATGGTGTCGAGTAATGGCTGGGCGTAATAGTTACTGGCTACCGCCAGACCGGTGGCGATAGACATCAGCACGATCAGTGCCGGGCTAAGCTCATGATTAGGTTTAGTCATTATTTTTGTTCATCAGGTGATGATTAAGCTGGAAATCAATAATAGCGGATGTTGATGAATATGGGATGAAAGATAGATTGTTGAAATGTGCGGTGTGGTTTGCAGGCATGATAAGACGCGGCCGCGTCGCATCAGGCATTGTGTACAGAGCGGCGGATGAGGCAAAAGCGCCTTATCCGCCCGAATAAAAATTACTTCTGCGCTGCCAGCGCCTCATTCACCCAGCCATCGAACTGCTGCTGGTGGGCTTTGATCCAGCCATCAACGTGGCCCTGGATATCGCCTTCTGAGGCTTTGCCGTCATGCATGATGGCGTTCTGGGCGTTAATGTCTGCCACCGGCAACTGCATAATGGCAAATAGTTTGGCTGCCGCCGGGTTTTTCTCGGCCCAGGCTTTGTTGGCAACGATATGCATGGTGCTGACCGGGAAGCCATAATTCGCACCATTCGGCAGTTTAGTGTCGGCGTTTTTATCGCCCGGCAGTGCGGAGAACGGCACCTGCAACCAGACGACATCTTTGCCCGGCTTCAGTTCGTTACTCACCCAGTACGGCGTCCAGGTGTAGTAAAACACCGGCTTACCCTCTTTGTAACGACTGATGGTGTCAGCCATCATCGCTGCGTAGTTCCCCTGATTATGCGTCACGGTATTGGTCAGTTCATACGCTGCAAGCTGGTGGTTGATCGCACCTTCGCAGCCCCAGCCTGGGTTACAACCGGTTAAATCTGCTTTACCGTCGCCGTTGGTATCGAACAGTTTGGCGATCTTCGGATCTTTCAGTTGCGCGATGTTGGTGATTTTGTACTGGTCGGCGGTTTTCTTATCGATCAGGTAACCCTGTGCCGCGCCGTTAACGAATACCCCTTCACGATAAAATTTCTTATCGCCACCGGCAGCTTCGTACATGTTGTCATGCAGCGGCGTCCAGTTCACGGCGGTGAAGGTTGCATCGCCGGAAGCAAGTGAGGTGTAGCCAACGTTGTAATCCACTTCGCTGGGTTTATTGACGGTATAACCTAATTTCTCCAGCGCGCGGCTGACCAGCAGCGTCTGGAAAGTTTCTTCGGTGATGGTGCTCTGAACCGGATTAACAGTAATGCCTTTGCCCGGCAGGTCGGCAGCAAAAGTTTGTGTAGAGATAAGCGTGGCAAACGCTGTCGCAAAAAGTACGCTATGTCGCATTGTTATTCCTTTTTTTGGCAGGGTGATAATGCCCGGCGTCACCGGGCAAGTGCAGAGTTACTTAATGAATGGGCGGGTCAGCAGACCGACAGGGCCAGTGGTGTACCAGCGACGGTTGCCGCGACTGCGTGAGTCGCGCCCAACGGCCTGCGTCAGGCGGTCGAGGATAATGGCGAGGATCACAATCCCGACGCCGCCAACGGTGGCAAGGCCCATATCCAGACGACCGATACCGCGTAGTACCATCTGACCCAGCCCGCCGACGGCAATCATCGAGGCGATGACCACCATAGAAAGGGCCAGCATCAGCGTCTGGTTAACGCCCGCCATTATGGTCGGCATCGCCAGCGGTAACTGAACTTTGAACAGCATTTGACGCGGGCTGGCACCGAATGAGCGCGAGGCTTCAATTAAATCCGCCGGAACCTGATTAATACCAAGAATCGTCAGACGGATAATCGGCGGCAGAGCAAAGATTATAGTCACCACTACGCCCGGCACGTTGCCGATACCAAACAGCATGACGATTGGCACCAGATAAACAAACGCTGGCGTGGTCTGCATGGCATCAAGCAGTGGACGAATAATTTTCGCCGCTCGCGGACTTCTCGCGAGCCAGATCCCCAACGGCAAACCTATGACGATACAGAACAGCAGGGCGGTTAACACCAGCGCCAGGGTAACCATGGCCTGCGACCAGGCACCGATTGCGCCGATGGCAATCAGCGAAACCAGCGTCGCCACGCCCATTCCGACCCCGGAAATCTGCCAGGCGATGAGAGCGAAAACGATAATCGCCACCGGCGCGGGCATACCCAGCAGCAATTGCTGGAAACCGTTGAGGATGTAATCGACCGGAACGCGCACGCCCTGAAAGACGGGACGAAAATGGGTAACGACCCAGTCGATCCCTTCAGTGACCCAACTGTCGAGCGGGATCAGCGTTTTATGGAACGGATCGAGAATATTAAAATGTTCGACATTTGGCGCAGGCGTACTGGTCAGCCAGTCAGCGCCACCGCCGTCAGTCGGTGCAGTCGCCGGTGTACCCCAGGCGTCTGCGGATTGTGCAGCACTGTCCGCCGCTGGCGTGGTATCCCACGGATTATTTTGATCAGCCATTATTTACCCCCTCACGATCTAAAGCGCGCAGCAGCATTCCTTTCGAAATGATGCCGACATACTGTTGGTCCTCGTCGACCACGGGCACCGCACAGGGCGCTTGTCCGACATGAGAGAGCAACTCGCTAAGAGGCGTTTGCGCATCGACTGCTAATGGTGCATCAATCAGCGCCGCATCAAGACCTTGCTGCTGCGTTAACGCGGTTTTAAGCGAATCGATAGACACAGCGCCGACAAACTTATTACCGCGTTCGATAACGTAGCCATATTCGCGGTCTTCATCCTGCAATAATTTCAATGCCGAACGTGGGCCGAAGCCAGGGGTTTTACGAATTAAGCCATTCGGTGTCCGACGGGCAATATCTTTCGCACTGAATACCTGACTAATATCAACGCCACGGAAGAAGGTACGGACATAATCATTCGCCGGATTATTGAGAATTTCATCCGGTGTGCCAACCTGCACCACTTCACCATTTTGCATAATGGCAATTCGGTCGCCAATACGCATAGCTTCGTCGAGATCGTGAGAAATAAAGACAATGGTACGTTGATGTTTCGCCTGTAATTTTACCAGCTCATCCTGCATCTCAGTGCGAATTAATGGATCAAGCGCCGAGAAGGCTTCGTCCATTAATAATATATCCGGATTAATTGCTAATGCGCGTGCTAATCCGACGCGTTGACGCATCCCACCAGAGAGCTCGTCCGGGTAGCTATGGGCATAATTTTCCAGCCCGACCTGACGCAGTGCATCAAGGGCTTTTTCCCGACGTTCTTCGGCATTAATTCCGGCCAATTCCATACCGAATGCAGTATTGTCCAGCACGGTCATATGCGGCATTAAGGCAAAGGACTGGAAGACCATCGCAATCTTTTTTCTGCGCACCTCACGGAGTTCGGCGTCGGATATTTTGGCAATATCCACACCATCAATCAGCACTTGCCCGCGGGTGGGTTCAATCAGGCGATTGAGAAGGCGTACCATTGTGGATTTACCCGAACCGGATAATCCCATGATGACAAATATCTCGCCTTCTTCAATGGCCAGACTGGCGTCTTTTACGCCAAGCGATAGCCCGGTTTTTTCCAGAATTTGTTCTTTTGAAAGTCCTTGTTCGATATATTTGAACGCTCGCTGAGGATGCTCGCCAAATATTTTATAGAGATTTTTAATTTCTAATTTAATTGCCATGCAATAGAAAGATTCCTGTTATTTGTTTATGTCGATACATTACCCAATGGAAATAGTCACTTTTTTCTACCCTAACATACTGAGAATCTGAGGCAACCCCTGATGGTAAATGTGGCATGAATATTGATGCGAGCAAATCGCCGGAATTTCCCGTGATATAAGGGCTGAGAGCGAATCGAGAAAAGTTGATATTTTTTGTCATAGATAGCGAAAAAACGCCTGAATATTGTGGTTTCAGGCGAATAATGCAACAGAGTATCAGTGTAGATCACCACAAAATATTTGCGTGATAAAAAGCTATTTGGCAGGAATTATTTCCCTACTGTGGTTGGTGATATTTTTGAAAATAACACACTCAGAAATTCCAGTCTTCATCTTCTGTTTCGACCGCTTTTCCCATCACATATGAAGAGCCTGAACCGGAAAAGAAATCGTGATTTTCATCGGCATTCGGCGAAAGCGCGGCGAGGATTGCCGGATTCACTTCCGCCATTTCTGCGGGAAATAACGGTTCGTAGCCCAGATTCATCAACGCCTTATTGGCGTTGTAACAGAGAAACGCTTTCACATCGTCAGCCCACGGGGTTTCGGCGTACAGCTCATCGGTGTATTGCAACTCGTTGTCATAGAGTTCCAGTAGCAAATCGAAGGCGAAACTCTTCAACTCTTCACGTTGTGCCATGGAGATCTTTTCAAGGTTTTTCTGATATTTATAGCCGATGTAATAACCGTGCACTGCTTCATCGCGGATAATCAGACGGATCAGGTCTGCGGTATTGGTCAGCTTTCCGCGGCTGGAAAAATACATCGGCAGCCAGAAACCGGAATAGAACAAAAATGATTCAAGAAACACACTGGCGATTTTCTTTTTCAGCGGATTATCACCGCGATAATGTTGCTGAATAATCTGTGCTTTTCGCTGCAACGGCGCGTTTTCTTCACTCCAGGCGTAGGCGGCATCGACATCTTTGGTCTGGCACAGCGTCGAGAAAATCGAACTGTAAGAGCGGGCATGAACCGCTTCCATAAAGCTGATATTCGATAAAACCGCCTCTTCATGGGGCGTGAGCGCATCGGGCATCAGCGAAGGTGCGCCGATAACATTTTGCAGCGTGTCGAGCAGCGTCAGGCCAGTAAAAACGCGCATCGTCAGTTGTTGTTCTACGACACTTAATGTCTGCCAGGCGGGAATATCGTTCGACAGTGGCACCTTTTCTGGTAGCCAGAAATTGCTGGTCAGGCGGTTCCACACCTCCAGATCTTTATCGTCAGATATCTTATTCCAGTTGATGGCGCTGATACGTGAGAGTTTCATAGATATTCCTTAAAGCGCGCAGGAGACGCAGCCTTCAATTTCAGTACCTTCCAGCGCCATCTGACGCAGGCGGATGTAGTAGAGCGTTTTGATACCTTTACGCCAGGCATAAATCTGCGCTTTGTTGATATCGCGAGTGGTGGCGGTATCAGGGAAAAACAGCGTCAGCGACAGTCCCTGATCGACATGGCGAGTCGCTTCGGCGTAGGTGTCGATGATCTTTTCTGCGCCGATTTCGTAAGCGTCCTGATACAGCGCCAGATTCTCGTTAGTCATAAACGGGGCAGGGTAGTAAACGCGTCCTGTTTTGCCCTCTTTGCGTATCTCTACTTTCGCCACAATCGGATGAATACTCGACGTGGCATGGTTGATATAAGAGATGGAACCGGTTGGCGGCACCGCCTGGAGATTTTGGTTGTATATGCCATAGCGCATCACGTCGTCGCGCAGTTGCGCCCACATTTCGCGGGTAGGTAACGTGATGCTGCTACGAGCAAACAACTCGCCAACTTTCGCCGTTTTCGGTTGCCAGTTACCTTGCAGATATTGGCTAAAATATTCACCGCTGGCATAGTGTGACTGTTTGAACCCGGCGAAGGTTTCACCGCGTTCGCGCGCCAGCAACATTGAGGTACGCAGCGCGTGCCAGGTGATGGTGTAGAAATAGAGATTGGTGAAATCCAGTGCTTCCGGCGAACCATAGGCGATGCCTTCTCGCGCCAGATAACCGTGTAAATTCATCTGCCCCAGACCGATAGCGTGTGAGGCGGCATTTCCGGCTTCGATGGACGGCACGCTGCGAATATGACTCATATCTGACACCGCAGTTAAACCGCGTACGGCGATCTCTACCGTGCGGGCAAAGTCGGGGGAATCCATGGTGTGGGCAATATTCAACGAACCTAAATTGCAGGAAATATCATGGCCTGTGCGGGCATAGTCGAGATTCTCGTCATACTCTGAGGCGCTGTTAACCTGCAAAATTTCTGAGCAGAGATTGCTCATATTTATGCGCCCGGCGATAGGGTTAGCACGGTTAACCGTGTCTTCATACATGATGTAGGGATAGCCGGACTCAAACTGGATTTCTGCCAGTCGCTGGAAGAAATCACGGGCGTTGATGTATTTTTTGCGGATTCGCTCATCGGCAACCAGTTCGTCATAGTGTTCACTGATGGCGATATCGGCAAACGGCTTGCCATAAACACGCTCAACGTCATAGGGCGAAAACAGTGCCATCTGCGCATTCTCTTTTGCCAGATGGAAGGTGATATCCGGGATAACCACGCCCAGCGACAGTGTTTTAATGCGGATTTTCTCGTCGGCATTTTCCCGCTTTGTATCGAGAAAACGCAGTATATCGGGATGATGGGCATGTAAATAGACTGCGCCAGCACCCTGACGCGCGCCGAGCTGGTTGGCATAGGAAAATGCGTCTTCCAGCATTTTCATCACCGGAATCACGCCAGAAGATTGATTTTCAATACGTTTAATTGGCGCGCCCGCTTCCCGCAGATTCGACAGCAAAAATGCCACGCCGCCGCCGCGTTTCGACAGTTGTAGTGCGGAATTTACCGCCCGGCCAATCGACTCCATATTGTCTTCAATACGCAGCAAAAAACAGGAAACCAGTTCGCCGCGCTGCTGCTTACCACAGTTGAGGAATGTCGGTGTTGCAGGCTGAAAGCGTCCTGACAGCATCTCATCGGTCAGTTGCGTCGCCAGTGTTTTATCGCCTTGTGCCAGCGTCAGCGCCACCATCGTGACTCGATCGGCAAAATCTTCCAGATAACGCTTACCGTCGAATGTCTTCAACGTATAGCTGGTGTAAAACTTCCATGCTCCGAGGAATGTCTGAAAACGAAAACCGCTGGCGTGTACGTGGGCAAATAGCGTAATGACAAATTCGCGAGAGTAACGGTTGAGGACGCTTTCATCATAGTAACCCTCGTTGACCAGCCAGTTCAGGCGCTGCTGCTGGCTACTGAAGGTCACACTGTTAGGACGCACATGCGTCGCCATAAAGGCGTCAACGGCCTGGCGATCTTTATCGAACTGAATGCGACCTGCGCTATCGTAAAGGTTAAGCATCGCATTCAGGGCGTGGTAATCCATTGTTTCCTGCGTCAGGCGTTCTGCGGTTGTCGTTGCCAAAATTCGGTTACTCCTTTACGAACGTTTTCGATATCGCTTTGCGTACCCATGAGTTCAAAGCGGTACAGCCACGGCACGCCGCATTTCCGGGCTATCACATCTCCGGCACGGCCATACGCCTCACCAAAGTTGCGATTACCCGAAGCAATAACGCCGCGAAGCAACGCCCGGTTGTGCTCGTCGTTTAAAAAGCGAATTACCTGTCGTGGCACCGCGCCAGCCGTACCGCCGCCGCCGTAAGAGGGCACGATCAGGATGTAAGGCTCGTCTACCTGAATCCGTTCCCGCTCATTGAGCGGGATGCGCACCGCGGGCAGTCCTAAACGTTCGATAAAACGCTGCGTATTTTCGGAGCTGCTGGAAAAGTAGACGAGTTGGCTCATGCACTGGCCGCGTGTGGCGCTGGATGCAGACGATTGATCATGTCCGGGCGGAAACCAGACCAGCTAAGATCGCCTGCAATCACTACCGGCAACTGACGAAAGCCCTGAGCACGTAACGCTTCCGCCGCTTCAGGAACGCGATCGACATTAATCATTTCAAAATCAAAGCCCCGGTTTTCCATCGCCCGTTTGGTGGCGTGGCACTGAACGCAATCGTTACGAGTGTAAATAATAATGCGCATGATTCGTATTTCCGTTTAAAATGAAGATACGGCGCGATGATACGCGTCGGGTTGTCTCTCTGTTGATACAGAGATACTAGATGTAGTTGAAAAAAGATTCAACCATACAAGATATGGGAATTTTAGATTGATTACACCACCGATGAATGGCTCAACGGGGTAGGGGATTTTGTGTTTTTTTGCCGGGCGATTGCCCGGCATCAGGAAGTTACATCCGCATGGAAACGGCCAGGCGGTTAAAGCAATTCATCAGCCCGATGGCAAATGTTAAGTCGCTGATTTCTGCTGCGCTGAAATGCTCAAGCAAAGGCTGATAAACGTCGTCCTCCGCATGGGTTCGGGCAATATCGGTCACCGATTCCGCCCATGCCAGCGCCGCCCGCTCGCGATCGTCAAAATGATGGCTTACGCGCCAGCCTGCCAGGGCATCCAGCTTATGCTGCGGCACACCGGATTTGCGTAATGCTTTGCTGTGCATCTCCAGACAAAATGCGCAACCATTGATTTGCGAGACGCGCAAATAAACTAACTCCATCAGCGTAGTTTCCAGCGTGCTATTTTCCAGCGCCGTTTTGGCCTGCACCAGCGCGTTATATACCGTTGGGCTAAGTTCGTAGTAAGGCTGACGTAATGTAGTCATACAGTTTCTCCTCTTATTAACGCCCGCAATGTAGCACTATAATGGACTGCTAAAGAGAGCCATAAATTACCTAAAAAAGCAGACCATATGCCGCGCTATCAGGATATCGCCCGTCAGTTAAAAACGGCTATTGAGCAAGGGGAACTGAAACCCGGCGCAAGGCTACCTTCAAGTCGTACCTGGTCGCAGGAACTGGGGGTGTCTCGATCCACTGTCGAAAATGCGTATGCTGAGCTGGTGGCGCAAGGATGGCTGATCAGGCGGGGACAGGCTGGCACATTTGTCAGTGAGCAGATATATCCGCAACAATCTACTGTACAAGTTGTGTCTTTTGCCGGTGAAAGTCAGCAACCGTTGCCATTTCAAATGGGATTACCCGCACTCGATCTCTTTCCGCGAGAGCTGTGGGCGCGGGTGATGGGGCGTCGCCTTCGTACCCAGACGCGCTTTGATTTGGCGTTAGGCGATGTCTGCGGTGAGGCGGCGTTGCGTGAGGCAATAGTTGATTACTTACGCGTTTCACGTGGGATTGATTGTCAGCCAGAGCAGGTCTTTATCACTCACGGTTATGCGGCCTCAATGGCTTTAATTCTGCACGCGCTGGCGAAACCGGGAAACGGGATGTGGATGGAAGATCCCGGCTTTCCACTGATTCGCCCGATTGTCACTCGCCACGGTGTGGAAATTTTGCCTGTGCCGGTTGATGACAACGGACTGGATATCACAAGCGGAATACAAAATTATCCTGATGCGTGTTTTGCCCTGATAACACCAGCACACCAAAGCCCGCTGGGTGTGGCGCTCTCTTTAGCGCGCAGGCATCAGATACTGGAATGGGCAGAGCGTAGTCAGGCATGGATTATTGAAGATGATTATGACAGTGAGTTTCGCTATCACGGTAAGCCGTTACCGGCGTTAAAAAGTCTCGATGCACCGCAGCGGGTAATTTATGCCGGAACATTCAGCAAAGCACTATTTCCTGCATTGCGCTGTGCGTGGCTGGTGGTGCCGGTGAAGCAAATTGCACAATTCCGCCACCAGGCGTCACTGGCTCCATGTGCGGTACCTGTTCTATGGCAGAACACACTGGCAGACTTTCTTCGCGAGGGGCATTTCTGGCGGCATCTGAAGAAAATGCGTCAGCATTATGCTCAACGTCGGCAATGGATTGAGCAAGCGTTGACGCAGCAGGGATTTCAGGTTGTGCCGCAGAAAGGTGGTATCCAGATGGTGATCAGAATGATGGGCGATGATATTGCCCATGCGCGTAAAGCCAATGCTGCAGGCCTTGCGGTGCAGGCACTTAGCGACTGGCGTATCCGCTCAAGTGGGGAAGGTGGATTACTTCTCTCGTTTACCAATATCGTTAACGAAGGTATGGCGCGACAGGTAGCACAACAATTACGTAAAGCCTTAAGCTAAAAAACCCCGAAATCAGGTTCCGGGGTCAAGACGCGTATTTATTATCATTGTTGCACTACGATTTGCGCATGCTTAACAGTGCGCCGATAAAAATACCAACCGCAGCTGCTGTACCCACGCTACACCAGGGTCTTTCACGAACAAAAGAATCCGCGCAGCCAACGGCATCGCGCGCGGCTTGCTGAACGCGAGTACGACCATGCATTCGCGCTCTGGTTTCTTTCAGTAGAGCCTGCGCTTTACTACGAGCGGCTTCGGCTTCCCCTTTGGCGTCGCTGCCCCAGGACTTCAATACAGATTCGAGGCTGTCAGCTAATTGATTGACATCATTCTGGATATCCTGCACGCCATCATCAACGTCGTTGCGGTTCGGTCGGTTAAACATATGATCCCCCATTAGAATTCGATGTAATTTTCAGTGTAGACCATAATTTTCTTAACTGAGGTTCATCGCGGCTTTATGGACTTTTCTGAAAGCGTTGTGAATGCGCAATCAGGTAAGGTAGGCCCGCGGTTGATAATAACGAGGATCAAATATGTATTTACGACCAGACGAGGTGGCGCGCGTACTTGAAAAAGTCGGTTTTACTGTCGATGTGGTAACTCAGAAAGCGTATGGTTACCGCCGTGGGGAAAATTATGTCTATGTTAATCGCGAAGCGCGAATGGGACGTACCGCTCTGGTAATTCATCCAACATTAAAAGAACGCAGTTCAACACTGGCTGAACCCGCTTCCGATATTAAAACGTGCGACCATTACCAGCAATTTCCGCTCTATTTAGCGGGTGAACGTCATGAGCATTACGGTATCCCACATGGCTTTAGTTCGCGTGTTGCGCTTGAACGTTATTTGAATGGTTTATTTGGCGAAGCCAGTTAAAGACGCGACTGGCGATGCCAGTCGCGAAAGGAAGGGTCAGGCTTTTACCTGCTGGTAACGGCTGACTTTAAACAGTCGGCGGCAATAATCGAGGAAGTAGCCATAAACCGCCCCCATCAACATCGAAACAACGATGTTTGAACTGACCGCCGCCATAATCTGATGCCAGTCTGCGCCCACCACTAACAAGATCGCCACATACACCGGTGACTGGAACGTCACATACGCCAGGATATCCGCCAGATTTTTTACCCAGCCCGACGGACTAACTTTGCGTGCCGCGCGCATAAACAGATCGCGGTACATACCGTATGGCCATGCAATTAAGATGTTCACCGGAATCGCTACCAATCTGGAATAAAGAGACTGTTCGAAGCTCATTCCGGAGAGGAAAACTTCAATACACATGTTCACGACAGAACAGTAAACAACCATCGCGAACGTATCTGCAACTGCATGACGCAAGCGTGACTGCGGTGAGAACATGCTAATGCTCCTTAATAAAAGCGTAATGGGACGTTAATAGAGATGAAAGCAGTGGATCTCATTGCCATCTGCATTTTCGCATAGCGTATATCGCTGGCTATGACTAATCAATTAGTGAAAAATTTTTATTTAATCTGTTTTTGTAGATAAAATATTCCGTAGCGGCGCGTTTTTTGTACATTGTGGATTTTTACATGCTGATATGATTTATTTTTAATTAAATCAATTAGATATGCACGTATCTTTATTTTCACTAATGAAAGTTTGGGGGTAAGGTAACGCTATAAGCGTAGAGAGTTCGGTGTATGCAGTGACTGGGTCATTTTCAGCATTTTTTATGCCAGACAATGTACATTAACAGCAGAAAGCACCAGTGAGTGATGTTTATTTTTATTTGTATATATTGCATTTTTATTCAATTTGGTTTTATCAGGCTTGCGGAATTAGCGAGCAGAGAGCGCCGCTCTGTTCACCAATAACCGAAATTACTCATCAAATTGGCTAATATATAATCTTGAAATTATTCTGAGAGTTTCAGAAAATAACAGCTGAAATAATCTCGTGCAGGACTGTAAATAGATTAAATTTTGTGGAAATATAATAAGTGATCGCTTACACTACGCGACGAAATACTTTTTTGTTTTGGCGTTAAAAGGTTTTCTTTATTATGTCCGTAATGTTACAAAGTTTAAATAACATTCGCACTCTCCGTGCGATGGCTCGCGAATTCTCCATTGACGTTCTTGAAGAAATGCTCGAAAAATTCAGGGTTGTCACTAAAGAAAGACGTGAAGAAGAAGAACAGCAGCAGCGTGAACTGGCAGAGCGCCAGGAAAAAATTAGTACCTGGCTGGAGCTGATGAAAGCTGACGGAATTAACCCGGAAGACTTATTGGGTAATAGCTCTGCTGCTGCACCACGCGCTGGTAAAAAACGCCAGCCGCGTCCGGCAAAATATAAATTCACCGATGTTAACGGTGAAACTAAAACCTGGACCGGTCAGGGCCGTACACCGAAGCCAATCGCTCAGGCGCTGGCAGAAGGTAAATCTCTCGACGATTTCCTGATCTAATTACTGAGGCCGGATGTCGCTGCTATGGCGCGTCCGGCGTCGCTTCTCAAGCTTGTTGGTTCCACGGCATCTTATCTAACAACCTTGCCATCCCACAAAAACCGCTAATTCCTGCAAACAGTAACCCGGCACCAACAAAGCCGCTTAATAAGAAGAAACCGCTATTTACGGTATAACCCAGTACAACACCGATTAATATTAAACCACCCGCGGCGATCTGCACCTGGCGCATTAACGGCAAGGGTTGAGATTTATTTACCGCTACTGGCAATCCTGCTTTTTTCCAGCCATCAATCCCATCTTCGAGTAAAAAAATTTCTGCGGGGGCGGCAATCGCTGCTAATTTATCGGCGTTATTACTGGTGCGTTTACCTGCCTGGCAGTGGAATATAATTTGCTCGCGACGTAATTTAGCCGGAAGACCTGACTGTTCGAGCACGGATAATGGAGCCAGATCTGCTTCAGGAATATGTTCACGAAGATATTCATCAGCATCACGAATATCGATTAACTTTGCGCCGCGTGCGATTAATTCTTGTGCACCGTGCGGCGAAATGGTTGTCAAAGCCATAGTGACTCCTTACGGACAATAGACATTTTTCAGGGTGGCGATAATGGCATTTACCGCCTCATTTTTAATGAAATATAGAATGCGTTGGGCATCCCGTTGGCTGTCGATAAGCCCTTCGTCCCGCATACGAGCGAGATGCTGTGATGTTGCAGAGGCACTTAGTCCGGTAATGCGCGTCAGCTCTCCCGCACTGGTACCGGGGGAACCGCTAAGCATGCACAGAATCAGCAACCGTTTAGGGTGGCTCATTGCTTTCAATAAGGCCGCTGCCTGTTCGGCACTGGCCTGTAATTGCGCGAGTTCAGTCATAGTTATTTAAGTGTTTTCTAAGTTAAGTAAACTCTAAACTAAAAATACAACATATGCCAGCATCAGCAGCGTAAATGAGAGTAAAAGCGTAAGCTGAAACTGGCAGGCTCCGCTAAAATTACTACGCTTAAGAGATAAAATCTCTTTTTAAACAATGAGTAATTTTCTTATAGGGAGTACATATGGGTTTCTGGAGAATCGTCATCACCATCATTCTGCCGCCGCTCGGCGTGCTGCTCGGTAAAGGGTTCGGTTGGGCGTTCATTATTAATATTCTGCTGACACTGCTTGGGTATATCCCCGGTTTGATTCACGCGTTCTGGGTGCAAACCCGCGATTAAACCTGTCCTCACCCCCGCGGCGTTAACGCGCCGCGTTCCTCTGCTACACTTTCTGAGTGTTTCCGTTAACGAATGAGGTAGCTATGGGTCTGTTCAATTTTGTGAAAGATGCCGGAGAAAAACTCTGGGACGCGGTTACAGGTCAGCACGATAAAGACGATCAGGCGAAGAAGGTGCAGGAGCATTTGAACAAAACCGGTATACCTGATGCCGATAAAGTGAATATTCAAATTGCCGACGGCAAAGCGACGGTCACTGGTGACGGCTTAAGTCAGGAGGCGAAGGAGAAAATCCTTGTTGCGGTGGGGAATATTTCCGGTATTGCCAGTGTCGATGATCAGGTGAAAACGGCGACACCAGCCACTGCCAGCCAGTTTTATACCGTTAAGTCTGGCGACACTCTGAGTGCCATTTCCAAACAGGTCTACGGTAACGCCAATCTGTACAATAAAATCTTCGAAGCGAATAAACCGATGCTAAAAAGCCCGGATAAAATTTACCCGGGGCAAGTGTTGCGTATTCCTGAAGAGTAGTTAATTGCCAGCCATTGCCTGCTGGATAATGGGAATTGGCGTCAGTAAATGCTGGCGCATTAACTCACTGGCGCGCGCGGTATCTCGCGCCAGTACCGCCGCAGTCAGGGTCTGGTGCTGATCGCGTTTATCCTCCAGCATTTCCACCGAAAGCACTGTTCGCCGCAGCCAGATAAATCGATAGCGCGCCGCCAGATCAAACAACCGTTCACGCATTTGCAGCAAATAGTGAGAACCACAGCCCGCCACAATTGCAGTATGAAACGCCTGATGACGCAGATCCCACTCATCAAGCATTTTCTCACTGGCGTCACAGGCTTCCAGCTTACTCAGCAGATGCGCTTTTGCGAGAACGTCTGCCTCCCATTCATCGCCACCGCGGGCAATCGCCAGACTGACCAGCATCGCTTCCATATTGGCGCGGGCGTCGAAAATATCGAGCAGCTCCTGCTCTGACATAGACGCCACCCGATACCCTTTTTGATTCACCACCGTGACCAGTCGTTCCGCCACCAGTTGCGAAAGGGCTTCCCGCAACGGCCCAACACCAAGAGCATAACGCGATGTCAGCACACTCATCCGTAATTTTTCATCCGGTTGAAAATTACCGCGAATAATATCGTTCTTCAGCCAGCGATAGCCATCCAGAGACGTAATGGTCATGGTGTGACTCCTGATCATTATTAGCGCGTATTATGAACGGGTGTTTTTTGCCACAATACCAGTTTTTTCCAGCGCGCCATAATCGGCACGGTACAGATTATCCCTATCGCTAATAAACCGGTGGAGATCACTTCTAACTGTTGCGCCGGGCGGAATAGCATCACTACCAACACAAAGGTAATAAAGCCGATTACCAGCCAGGTGAGCCACGGATAAAGCCACATCCGCAGGCGAATTTCGCTTCCTTCTGCTCGCAGAATTTTGCGCATCCGCAATTGTGAAACGGCGATGACTAAATAAACCAGCAGGGCGATAGCGCCGGAGCTGTCGATCAGAAATTTAAACACTTTCGCAGGCGCGTAATAATTCACCACCACCGTTAAAAATGCCGCGCCGGTGGAGAGTAATACCGCCACATACGGGGTTTTACTGCGGTTGATTTTACCCATTACCGCGGGAGCATCACCGCGACGGCTTAAGGAGTAGAGCATTCTGGAAGCGGTATACAGCGCCGAGTTCAGGCAACTGGTTACGGAAAGTAATATCACGCAGTCCATGATTAATTTCGCATGGGGAATATTGAGCAATTCCAGAACCGAGCGATAAGATCCAACGGCTTTCAGCCCCGGCATATTCCACGGTATTAATGCCACGACGACAAAAATAGAGCACAAATAGAAGATAGAAATACGCCAGATAACCGAGTTGGTGGCGCGGACAATATGTTTTTCCGGCGTGTCGGATTCCGCGGCGGCAATGGTGACAATTTCTGCGCCCATAAACGAGAACATGGTGATCAACATCGCGCTTAATACCGCACCGAAGCCATTGGGCATAAAGCCGCCGCTATCCCACAATCTTGAGATCCCGCTCACTTCGGCATATGGATAAAAACCGCTAATTGCGACTGCACCAAGGAATATAAATGCCAGAATGGCAATGACTTTGCACAGCGCCAGCCAGAACTCAAATTCGCCGTAGTTTTTAACGCTTAATAAATTACTGCCAGTTAAGGCGAGGGTAATGACGAGGGAAAATAACCAGATGGGAATGCCTGGAACCCACGAGTGCAGGATCATGGCGGCGATGTTGGCTTCCAGCGGGATAACCAGTACCCAAAACCACCAGTACAGCCAGCCGATGGTATAACCCGCCCAACGACCAATAGCTTTATCGGCATAGGTGGAAAAGGAGCCGGTATCGGGCGTGGCAACCGCCATTTCTGCCAGCATCCGCATAATCATAACTACCAGTAATCCGGCGAACAGATAGGCCAGTAATACCGCCGGGCCCGCTTCGGCGATGGCGACGCTGGAACCGACAAACAAACTTGCGCCGATAACACCGGCAATAGACAACATGGTGACGTGGCGTGACTTCAGCCCGCCGCCTAACTCATGTGGTTGCGATGATTGCCCCATCCTGAATCCTCTCGAAAGTGTGTCACTTGGGAGAGCGCCCCGACATTTCCCGCGTCGGGTCACGCGTGTAATTGTTATTGGTTCTTTTTGCCGGAGAGCGGCTCCGCCTTATCCGGCCGACATAGATTTATTCCTGTTCACGTACAGATTGTCGGATGCGGCGTAAACGCCTTATCCGACCTGGATTCTCGTAGGCCGGACAAGACGCGAAGCGTCGCCTCCGGCATGGTGCGCCGAATGTCGGATGCGGCGTAAACGCCTTATCCGACCTACATTTCCGTAGGCCGGACAAGACGCAAAGCGTCGCCTCCGGCATGGGTGCGGTGCTACTGCTTCGCCTCATCAAAACACTGGCTGATGATCTCCAGACCCTGACGGATCTGAGCATCTTCAATAGTGAGCGGGACAAGGATGCGCAGCACGTTGTAATACGGGCCGCAGGAGAGAAGAATCAGGCCTTTATCGCGGGCGCGCGCCACGATGTCGGCGGTGAGTTTGGCGTCCGGTTTACTGTGATCGCCACCTTCAAACAGCTCGATAGCAATCATCGCCCCCAGCCCGCGAACGTCGCCTACCTCAGTGTGTTTTTCGGCGATCGCCAGCAATCCGTCTTTCAGCTTTTGCCCCAGATCGTTGGCTTTTTGCAGCAGATTTTCCTGTTCAAACACCTTCAACACTTCCAGCGCCGCGACGCAGGCAATCGGGTTACCCGCATAAGTGCCGCCTAAGCCGCCCGGAGCGACAGCGTCCATCACTTCGGCGCGCCCGGTGACGCCCGCCAGCGGGAAACCGCCTGCGATCGATTTCGCAAAGGTGGTGAGATCAGGTGCCACGCCCATTTGTTCCATCGCAAACAGCGTGCCGGTACGCCCCGCGCCGCTTTGCACTTCATCGGCAATCAACATGATCCCGTGCTCGTCACACAGCGCACGTAAACGCTGCATAAAGGCTGGCGTCGCGGCGTAGAAACCGCCTTCGCCCTGAACCGGCTCAATCACGATGGCGGCGATATCTTCCGGCGCCGCGTCATTTTTAAAAATTCGGTGAATACTTGCGATAGCGTCATCTTCACTGATCCCGTGGAGCGGGCAAGGATAAAGCGCGCGATAAACATGGCCCGGCATCAGGCCCATCCCAGCAGAGTACGGATTCACCTTGCCAGTCAGCGCCAGCGTATAGTGCGTGCGCCCGTGATACGCGCCGCTAAAGGCGATGGTGCCGCTACGTTTGGTGGCGGCGCGGGCGATTTTCACCGCGTTTTCCACCGCTTCGGAACCAGTCGTCACCAGCAGCGTTTTTTTGGCAAAATCGCCTGGCACCTTCTGATTCATAATCTCGCACAGCTCCAGATACGGCTCGTAGGCCAGCACCTGGAAGCAGGTGTGCGACAGTTTTTTCAACTGCGCTTCCACCGCCGCAACCACTTTCGGATGCAGGTGCCCGGTATTGAGCACCGCAATCCCGCCCGCGAAATCAAGATACTCACGGCCTTCAACGTCCCACACCCGGCAGTTTTCCGCGCGGTCAGCGAAAATCGGGTGAATTTGCCCAACGCCACGGGGAATCGCCTGACTGCGGCGTTGCATTAACTCTTTATTGCTGCTCATTCGCGTTCTCCAGTTAAAGACCGATGCACATGTATTTGATTTCTAAATAATCTTCGATGCCATACTTCGAACCTTCACGACCCAGCCCCGAGGCTTTTATGCCGCCGAACGGGGCCACTTCATTGGAAATAATGCCGGTATTGATACCGACGATGCCGTATTCCAGCGCCTCGCCCACGCGGAAGACGCGGCTTAAATCACGGGCGTAAAAATAGGCGGCAAGGCCAAACTCGGTGTCATTGGCCTGCGCAATCACATCGGTTTCATCTTTAAAGCGGAACAGCGGGGCGAGGGGGCCGAACGTCTCTTCTTTCGACACTTTGGCGTTGGCCGGAACATCCACCAGAATGGTCGGCTGGAAGAAGTTGCCGCCGCGTTCATGCGCTTTGCCTCCGCAAACCACGCGCGCGCCTTTCTCCAGCGCATCGGCGATATGCTCTTCCACTTTTGCTACCGCTTTTTCATCGATCAGTGGCCCAATGGTGACGCCTTTTTCCAGCCCATCACCGATGTGCAGTTTGCTCACCGCCTGCTGCAATTTTTCGGCAAAGCGGTCATACACGCCGTCCTGCACATACAGGCGGTTGGCGCAGACGCAGGTTTGCCCGGCGTTACGGAATTTCGAGGCCAGCGCGCCTTCCACGGCTTTATCGAGATCGGCATCGTCAAAGACAATAAACGGTGCGTTGCCGCCCAGCTCCAGCGACACTTTTTTGATGTCTTTCGCGCACTGTTCCATTAACTGACGGCCAATTTCGGTCGAGCCGGTAAACGACAGCTTGCGCACCAGCGGATTGCTGGTCAGTTCGTTACCGACCGCGCCCGCCGAACCGGTGACCACGTTAAATACGCCAGCCGGAATGCCCGCGCGAATCGCCAGCTCTGCCAGCGCCAGCGCAGAGAACGGCGTCTGACTGGCGGGCTTCAGCACCATCGTGCAGCCTGCCGCCAACGCCGGACCGGCTTTACGGGTAATCATCGCCGCCGGGAAGTTCCACGGCGTGATAGCGGCGGTAACGCCAATCGGCTGCTTGATAACAATCAGGCGTTTATCGGCCTGATGACCGGGAATGGTGTCGCCATAAATACGCTTGCCTTCTTCGGCAAACCACTCAATAAAGGAGGCGGCGTAGCTGATTTCGCCTTTCGCTTCAGCCAGCGGTTTACCCTGTTCGAGGGTCATCAGGCGCGCTAAATCGTCCTGGTGCTCCATCATCAAATTGAACCAGTTACGCAGAATGTTGGCGCGCTCTTTGGCGGTAAGGGCACGCCAGGCGGGCAGGGCGCGGTTGGCGGCGTCGATAGCGGCGCGGGTTTCATCTGCGCCCATTTTGGGTACGCTACCCAGCTTGTCGCCGTTTGCCGGATTAGTGACCTCGATGACTTCGCCATTGTTGGCGTCCAGCCACTCCCCGTTAATTAACGCCTGCTGGCGGAATAAGTTACTGTCGTTCAGTTTCATCGCTACATCCTGTTTTCAAAGGTTATTGATTAAAGGCGGCGTGTAAGGCATCCACACTACGTGCCGCTCGCAGCGTGCGTCCGGGGTTACTCTGGCTTGCCAACAGCGTTTGTACCTTGCTGACAATATGCGCACCAATAGGAATTGCTGATGTCGCTGCCGGGGAGGGCGCATTGCAGGTGTGGATCGTGCGCGGGGTAGTGACAAACAGAAAATCGTCAATCAGCTTACCGTCCGGCGATACTGCCTGCGCACGCACACCGGCGGGCCAGGGCTGGAGATCGCTTAACGAAAGCCCGGGACAATACTTTTGCACCAGCCGCAGATAGCCGCTTTTGCACAGCGAGTTTTTCATCTCGCCCAGTCCTGAGCGTAGATGGTTTTGCAGCACCCGGCGAATCCCCGACGAGCCCAAAATCTCCAGCGTGTCGCTAAATGAGAAGTCGCGCTTGCGATAGCCTTCGCGTTTAAAAGCCAACACCGCGTTTGGCCCGACGGTCACGCTGCCGTCGATCATCCGGGTGAGATGAACGCCTAAAAATGGCATTGCCGGGTCGGGAATGGGGTAAATCAGGTGGTTAACAATCTGGTTATGCGCCGTGGCAAGGCGGAAATACTCTCCACGAAACGGGCAGATGATAAAGCCCGGCTCGAGGCCGAGCATTTTCACCAGCCGGTCAGCCATTAACCCGGAACAGCTAATCAGCGTCGATGCTTCATATTCACCGCCCTGACGGGTCCGTATCACCACGCCGTTTTTATGCTCACTGAGGGCGCTGACTTCGGCGTTATAAATAATCTCACCGCCTCTGGCCTGGAAGATTTTTGCCATCGCCGCCGTTACTTCGCGGTAGCTGACGATGCCGCTGGACGGCACAAAAATGCCGCCAAGCCCGGTGATATTCGGTTCGCGCTCGCGCAGTTCCTCGGCGTTTAACCACTCGCGCTCGATACCGTTCGCCGCCGTGCGTTCCCATAAGCCGCGCATCCGTTCCATTTCGAGTTCAGACGTGGCGACCAGCATCTTGCCGCAGTTGTCGTAGCGAATGCCGTTTTGATCGCAAAAGGCTTTGGTGGCGCGGTTTCCCGCCAGGCAAAACTGCGCCTTCAGGCTGCCGGGTGTGTAATAGACCCCGGCATGGATCACGCCGCTGTTGTGGCCCGTCTGGTGACAGGCCGGGCCGGACTCTTTTTCCAGCAACGCAATGCGGGCATCCGGATAGACATCAATCAGTTGCATGGCGGTCGACATGCCAATGATGCCGCCGCCAATAATCACAAAATCATACATCCGCTCAATTCCTTTGCGCTTACTGATGCGTCTGGTAGTGGTGAGTGGCGTAAGCGAAATAGCCGCGCTGGCGCATCAGTTCACGACGCAGATCCGGGTGTGCGGTAAAGCGGTCGCGACCGTGCAGCCAGAACAGATTGTTAATCAACAGGAATTTGCCAACGGGAACGGGCACAGACAGGATGCCTTTGCTGGTTTCAATGGCGTCCGAAAGCTCGCTCAACCACACGCCTTCTTCGAAGTCTTTCGGCTGGACGAACTGGTCGATATAGCGCATCACCGGGCGGCCCTGCTGATCAACGTCGAACACCGGATGGAAAACATCTTTGCTGACGTTTTTGCTCGGCGGCGCGGCGAAACGCATTGGGCGACGCGCCAGCGGGTGGCGGAAATAGTGTTCCAGATGTTCCCAGTCATCGAGATGCAGCAGCAGCGAGTTGCCGCCCTGCATGTTTTGCTCGTCGATTTTCATCATCAGCACGTAATCAGTGATCTCTTCGACGTAGGTGCCGTCGTTGTGCAACTCCATTACGCGATGCGGCTGACGCAGATAGCTGTCTGAGTTATCGACATTTTTCACCACAAAACGCGCGTAATACTGACCACTCATGGCGTCGAAATTTGAGCGACCAATCAGATGCGCCACCGCCGTTGCCAGCTTTACCATCTCATCTGCCTGCGCGACATCATCGATACCTACCGCATTAATTAACAGCGCACCTTCAGCGCGGTTTAGCAGCGTCTTCAACAGTAGCGGTTGCAACTGATTAGCACACAAGTCGTCAAGAATTTTGCCTACCCGAAAGCGCAGAAACGATTTGTACTCCAGCG
This sequence comes from Escherichia sp. HH41S, assembly GCF_009820115.1. NCBI lineage: Bacteria > Pseudomonadati > Pseudomonadota > Gammaproteobacteria > Enterobacterales > Enterobacteriaceae > Escherichia > Escherichia sp. HH41S. Next base: position 7,590 of record NZ_VNXE01000009.1, on the reverse strand, counting down.
CCTGCACGGGCCATTCGGCAACCTGCTCGAGAAACTGTTTGGTCGTCTGTTCGGTGAAGGTGAGTTCCAGCAGACGCGGGGATTGCGCCGACGGGATGAGAGTGAATCCGCTATAGTCCTGGCCTGAATCGACAGCGTTGTTTTGTACGGCGGTCAGTGCATTCATCAGAAGCGATCCTCTTATGAGATGTAGGGTGACATGGCGATGCTCATTTCGTAGCCATAATCTAAAAATATCTACATTTCTGAAAAATGCGCACAAAAGCGACATATTGTTTTCTTATTGTGATCAAAAGCAACAAATTAGTAACATTTAATGTAGGGTATTAAGGCAAAGGAGACAGGAAATGAATAACTAAAGCAACAGGTTAGGGAGAGCTACCATCCGAGAACAGATTATCTGGTCGATAAAAAACAGTAAATGGCTTCACTGCAAAATGACCGTTAGTAAACTAAACATATCATCTGCCCCGTTTTAGCGGGGCAGATATAACATTAAATTACAAATAGAAATAGTTCGGCGGTTCTCCTGTTTTCCCTAAAAGAAGAGCGCTGCGCCCAGGAATATTGATATTTAGAGCTCCGCCTCTAAGCGTAAATACTTTACCTGGGGGAATACTTTTGCGTGTATTATTATTATTAATGGTAACGCTATTACTCCCCATGTTTTTATATATTCCTGGTTGCAATTTGTTAGGCCAGGTACCTTCAACTTCTTCGTTTCCTTTATTTATTATAACTAGTCCATCATGAGGAGAGTGATTAATGTTCACAGAATCCCCACGACTAAAGGCCAGAACATTTTTAGTTGCAAATACACCCTCAAATGCGCTCCATATTCCTTCTTTATCTATATATAATGCGTGGAATTCATTGTAGAGCTGCTGATAGGTAGAGCAACCTTTATTAAGCCACGCCTCACCGCCGACACGAGTGGACCCATCATCATTTTTAATCTCAGTCGTTGATTTTAATACCTGACCATCCCAGTAAACTAAAGGCCTGCTGAACGGGAGAGCGGCCATATATGCCATTGCTAATTGTTCATCTTGCTGATGGTTAAATAAAAAGTCATTGAAAAGATTACCATTGTTAGGGAAATCGTGGTTGATGTTAATCAATATCCGTCTTTCTGATGGGATGCTTGAGATTGCGGAACCCGGTTTTGATGCAAGGGTTTGGAGATCTCCACCGAATGAAAAGGCTTGTATCGTCTTCATGAGCAATGAAAAATCAATGGCGCTTAAATCATCTCTTTCATAAAGCAGCGATGACATTTGTTGTTCATCTAACGGACAAGTTACCAGGTATTCCATGTAATTCATAACAGCTTTTTTTTGATATTTTGGATTAAATAAATTTGTATTGTGCAACCGCTCATTATAATTTTTAAGCGGTGGGGTTATCGACCTCTCTATTTGTTCATGTTTTGAGTGTTTTGCTGCATCATAACGTAAACCTCGTACGCCATATTTTCGCATTTCACGAACGTATTGATTTTGCAACATAATAACCTGGTCACTTTTGGGTGTTGTTTTAGGCATTCCATTTAAACGCTTTTCTTTTAATGCATGGAGGTTTTCCCATTCATCCTTAGAAATATTATCTTTACTTGCTTCGAAGTCTTTTGCAGTGAGATGTATATCTTCTGGATGGATTTGGTCACGTTCTTTTGTTACTGGATCTATAATAAAGGGAATCAAGACCTGACCTTGCCAATAGCCAGGGATACCACTTTCTATATCGTTTTTAATCTTCGCTCGTATATCGGCAGAGGGATAATCCAGATCATTTTTACCACTTCCTCCGATCCCCATAAAGTTAAATGTATAATCAGGAATGATATCGATGCCAAATTTTTTGGCATCTTTAACCAATGCGATAAAATCCTGCAAATCTCCCATTGGATTATGGATGGTACAAAGATCTTCGGGTTGATAAGCGTGATACCAGTAACCTTTTTCTTCTTCAGGTGTTTCTGGTCCGTCGGCGCGGAAAGTTGTTACGGGAGGGATTTGTATATAACCATAATGGCAACGTGCAAACTCGGCCATATTTTTCCTGATTTGCTGGTAGGTGGCATTAAAAGCATGAAGAATCGCCTCGCCAGGTTTTTTGGGTGTGATGATTTCACATTGTGATTTCTGATCAGCAGTAAGAGATTTACGCTCAAGTGTTTGCCGTAGATGTTCTGGATTGATTAATATTTTAAATGTTTCTTGCTGGCCGGAAGGTGACGTTACGTTAATATTATATACATCAGCTGCCAGTTCATAGTCAGGAATGTTAATAGCATATGCAACATACTTATCTTTTGGAGACGGTTTGTCAGATATAATGTGAGTGAAATGTTCAGCTGGACCATACTGATGAACACCGCTGTTATCACCTCTTTCAATCATTGTATCTCGTTGATAAACCCATGTTTTTCCTTCTCCTATCCTGTCTGGCGCTGTAATGCTACGCTGTGCTGCTTTATTCAACTCTCGGTAAGTTGTATCTGGAAAAAGGGAAATTTTATAATCGTTTTTTAACAGATCATTAATGACTTTTTCTGCGTGAAAAGTTGATATAATTTCTCTGTCTTTTAAATCCTGAGGATAAACTCCACAAGAATTAATAATATTTGTTATACAGTTTAGATATTCTAATGTATTTAATTTGGAATTTAGAACCCCGTCAGTAATGTTCCATGATAACAATGTGGGGTTGTCGATAGGTAAATTTCTTGGTCCTGGTTTTATAGAAAACATAATAAAGTTCCTCTAATGGTAGAGTAATATGGTGTATACGGAAACATAAAAATGTTTAATTGTTGTGAAAGTAATTGCAAACAGATGTCCTACTTTTATCCAATATTTATATGGAAAAGGATAATGCTTAAATCTGTTTTTTTAATTATCGATGTGGTCTGGAGAGGCAACTGTCAAAAATCGCTCATACGAAACTAATGATTAGCAGAATAAGATCTATGAAAGAATATATTGCTATATGAAGTTTATTTTTATGGGGTGAAAAGTAACAGATATCATAATGATGCGAAAACTCTTCAGCTAATGTAATAAAGTTATATTATTAGATACAAAATCATTACAAACTATCATTGAATCGATGGTAACTATAAATAGTGCTAAGTATTAGCATTTGCTTGTTGACTGAGAGTATCGACTTTGTGAATGGAAGCGGTGTCGGGTTTTATGTCGCAGGTAATGACGACCCAGGATGAATGAGAACGCATAAAAATCTGTTATTTACATCATAAGATCATCATGTTTATTGCGTGGTTTATAAGTATTGTTATTGCATACTCAAGGCCCTTTAGCTCAGTGGTTAGAGCAGGCGACTCATAATCGCTTGGTCGCTGGTTCAAGTCCAGCAAGGGCCACCATATCAGCATTCACGTATCAGGAAGAGTTAAGGGTACAAGGGGTACTCGATGGCGGTCTATATTTCACGACTAACGCCATTTCAAGGAAGAAGTGTGGTGGGTGGTTTCGAATGAGGGCTGGTGTTTTGGTACGTGGCACGCCACTGCAATGTATTTATCCATCAGTACTCATTCAAAAGTACCTGGAAAAAATGCCCGCTATGCCAAGCGGGCAAATTGCTTACATGTGGAATTAAGTAATTAACGATAAAGCCAGAGTATTATCATTTATTATACCCATTCATTTAATCAGGTTAATTACTCAAATCACTGAACTATTCTCTGTTCGCTCACTTATGCTGAGTGAGTACCACGACCAATGTATGTAGAACAATGCCGTAGAGTAAGGATGAAATGTCTCTGCCACGCCTTAAACATCTACTACTGACTAGAACCGCCGTCGCATGCAGAAGAGTCTTGTGAGCGTTACAGGAGTCTGGCTTTGCTCATTAATCAACGCTATTTAGATATAAATTTCTAATACTCGAAAAACGATTTTCACAAATAAATTATAACGGGTGGTTTTTATCATACAGCGAAATAACCTTTTGTTTATTAAATTTAACATTCCTGTGCTAAATTAATTAAAAGTACCATGTATAGCATATGAAGCTGTTAATGCCAGCAATTGTCTCAAATGAGCGATTTTTTATAGTGACAAACAATAATAACATTAAAAATAGTCATGTAGACATTAACTGAGGAAAAGACAATGTTAGTTAGTAAAAGCAACGAAATTAACAGTAGCACATTTATAAATAGTGGAAATTGTAATGAAAGAAAATCTTCTAAATCCATCGAGTTACTAGCTTATAGTATTATAAAATTAATTTGTAAAGAAGCTGCCTCAGGGACGTATAACGGTGCTCTTGAAATTTTACAAAAAATGATGTCTGAATGTAAATATCATGAAGGCAATGCTTTTATCATTATGGGAGCCGGAGAACAATTAAAACGTATTAAATATGATGCTAATGAAAATAAATTAAAAGTATACAACGTACACTTTGATAATAATCAAGAGTTAGTTGCTGATGGTGAGCCTGACGTCGTATTTTTAAAAAAAACGGTGTGGGAAGACCTTCTCGTTAAACTAAAGCTGGAGAACAAAGAAAATGCGGTTTCTGAAATTAACCTGTCATCTAATAAAAATAATGTTGATCAGTTTATTGAATGCGCTAAGAGAAATGAACAGACCCTATTCGACAATATAAGAAAAAGTGATTTTCATGTTGCTTCACTTCAGCCAGGTAGAACGCGTAGTGTTATTTCAGAAACGCCGCCAAATGACTGTATGGAATCACCTAATTTATATGAAAACCACACAGATAAGGTTTCAACTGTAACTAAAAATTCTCAGCAAGTTAAAGGTCACTATGGAGATAAGTTGAAAGAAATGCAGTTGTTCCTCAACCAGATGAGCAATGCACTTCAACAGGATTCATCTTTGTTAGAGTCAAAGGAACACACCATAGATATTCAAGAAAAAACGAATAAGTTTGTGCAGCATTTTCAGCGGGTATTATTTGATAAAAATGGAAGGTCATCAGAGTTTCTACTTAATTTTTATGAGTGTTGCTATAAGTTTTTACCAAGAGCGCAGCCTCAAGATAAAATCGATAGCTATAATTCAGCACTGCAAGCTTTTTCCATCTTTTGTTCATCTACGTTGACACATAATAATGTAGGGTTTAATTTCAAATTATTTCCAGAAGTCAAGCTGTCTGGAGGAGATCTTGAAACGGTATTCAAATACAAAAATGGCAATTTTGTCTGGGAGATAGCCAGAATTAAAATTACTCTCCCAAAAGAAGAGGGGGGGTTATATAATTTAGGTGGATTGGACTTTAAGGGGTGCTTCTTTTCTGGACAGAACTTCAGTAACTATGATATTAAATATGTGAGCTGGGGAACGTCATTGTTTGATGTTGATACTCCGTGTATTTTTAATACGCCTGCTAACAATGAGAGTTATGAAAAATCATTAAAGCCTGTGAGCGAAAACGGTTTAAATGGAGTCTTATCTGATCGTAATAAAAAAATAAAAATAATCACGGGCGTGGCACCATTCGATGGTATTTCATCTATGGATGATGACTTTGATGATAGTTCCTCTGAGGATGAGCCCGTTGAGAATAGTCCTGTTGTGACTAGGCCCCTTGTATAAAGTTCTAAAAGCAGTTTTCAATGATAAATAAATGGCGATTTTTACAAAGAGATAATAACGTAGATTGAAATAATATGTATTATTGATTGAGTAAACGGGATTATTCTTCACACTGCATCCATGTTGCTGTCACTACCAAAGTAAAAGGGGCTATGCTTTCACGTAACCCCTTGATTTATTTGATGAGTTTTCGGTGTCTGAACTGGTGCTGTAATTGGTTGAAATATTTCATCTAATGTCTGGTTCAACTTTCCTTAGCTGCCTGAAAGTTTTTTTGATCTTACCCAGCAATAATAGGGTGACGGTGCACCACGCCTGACTGAAGAACTGCGTGCTCAGAGTTACCACTTCAGCGCATAACCGTGGCAGCAGGCCCGGACAGAACAAACGGCTCAGGACATTATCGGTAGGGGACGCACTGCTAGTCTGTAAACTGAACCGACTGGGGCGCAGTATGCGGCATCTTGCCGTGCTGTTGGAGGAGCTGTGAGAACGTGGTATTAACTTTTGTGCTCTGACTCTACCAATATTTGCCCAACAATGGGTGGACGAAAGCTGTAAAAGTAAAACAATCTGCAATCTCAATATTATTGTGTGATTTTTATGTGAGCAAAAGATATTCATCAGAAACGATTATGTAAATCATTTTATTTTTCCGACGGCTTCAATGTCGAAAGAAAAGAATACGCCCGTATTTCCTGAATAGATTGACTTTTTTATCCAACCACACTTCAGCGCACTGCGTTTAAAAAATGCCTCTTTCTTATGCGGAATATCATCATTTCATCATGATGTCTTTGATGAGCGGTGAACACAATACACTTGCGCTGTCTCTTCAGGATGAATCCCCTGGTCTGGTGCCTGTGGGCTGATGTTGCAGCAGAGCTAAGGTTGCTTAAACGCTACTCAGTATTCACTTTTCAGAGGATGAAATTTATGAACAGGACCAGTCCCTATTATTTTCGCCGCTCAGTACTTTCCTTATTGATATCTGCTTTGATATATGCCCCACCAGGGATGGCAGCTTTTACTTCAACCGTTATTGGCGTGGTAAACGATGAGACTGTAGATGGCGTCCAAAGAGTGGATGAACGAGGTACAACAAATAACACTCATATTATCAACCACGGTTATCAGGATGTTTATGGCGGGGTATCTAATAGAAGTCTTATTGAATCTGGTGGATATCAAGATGTAGGAGGTCATTACAATTTTGTGGGGCAGGCTAATAATACAACCATTAACGGGGGCAGACAGACAATTCATGACGGGGGTATTTCCACAGGTACGATAATCGAGAGTGGCAATCAGGACGTTTATACAGGTGGTATCAGCAATGGAACGACAATTAAGGGGGGTAATTCACACATAAGTGGGGGGACTGCGAATGGAACAATCATTGATGGTGGCAGCCAACGAGTAACAACTCAGGGGCATGTCGACAGTACAACGATAAATAAGTCTGGCTCTCAGGACATCACGCAAGGAAGTCTGGCAACGAACACAACCATAAATGGTGGTCGACAGTATGTTGAACAGAGCACAGTAGAAACAACCACCATTAAAAATGGCGGTGAGCAAAGAGTATATGAAAGCCATGCGCTGGACACGACGATTGAAGGTGGAACTCAGTCTTTGAATAATAAGTCAACGGCAAAATATACTCAGATCTATTCTGGAGGTACGCAAATTGTTGATTACACCAGCACCTCGGATGTTATTGAAATTTATTCCGGTGGCGTGCTTGATGTTAGTGGTGGTACGGCAACAAATGTTACCCAGCACGATGGTGCAATTTTAAAAACAAACACTAACGGTACGACGGTGAGCGGTACGAATAGTGAAGGTGCATTCTCCATCCACAATTACGTGGCAGATAATGTGTTGCTGGAAAACGGTGGTCATTTAGACATAAACGCATATGGTTCGGCAAACAAGACGGTTATTAAAGATAAAGGAACAATGTCAGTTTTAACGAATGCTAAAGCTGATGCGA
>NZ_VNXE01000039.1:0-282 GCF_009820115.1 Escherichia sp. HH41S | reverse complement strand
GAGACCCCACACTACCATCGGCGCTACGGCGTTTCACTTCTGAGTTCGGCATGGGGTCAGGTGGGACCACCGCGCTACTGCCGCCAGACAAATTCTTTTCTAATCTGCCGAACTTTAACCTAAAAAGTGGTGCTGATACCCAGAGTCGAACTGGGGACCTCACCCTTACCAAGGGTGCGCTCTACCAACTGAGCCATATCAGCACGCTTAATTTGATGCCTGGCAGTTCCCTACTCTCGCATGGGGAGACCCCACACTACCATCGGCGCTACGGCGTTTCAC
>NZ_VNXE01000004.1:0-41674 GCF_009820115.1 Escherichia sp. HH41S | reverse complement strand
CGTGTGAAATCGATCAGTGCTTCAGGCCACAAATTCGGTCTGGCTCCGCTGGGCTGCGGCTGGGTTATCTGGCGTGATGAAGAAGCGCTGCCGCAGGAACTGGTGTTCAATGTTGACTATCTAGGTGGTCAGATTGGCACTTTCGCCATCAACTTCTCCCGTCCGGCGGGCCAGGTGATTGCACAGTACTATGAGTTTCTGCGCCTCGGTCGTGAAGGCTATACCAAAGTACAGAACGCTTCCTACCAGGTCGCGGCCTATCTGGCAGATGAAATCGCCAAACTGGGGCCGTATGAGTTCATCTGTACCGGTCGCCCGGATGAAGGCATCCCGGCGGTTTGCTTCAAACTGAAAGATGGTGAAGATCCGGGATACACCCTGTATGACCTCTCTGAACGTCTGCGTCTACGCGGCTGGCAGGTTCCGGCTTTCACTCTCGGCGGTGAAGCCACTGACATCGTGGTGATGCGCATTATGTGTCGTCGCGGCTTCGAAATGGACTTTGCTGAACTGTTGCTGGAAGACTACAAAGCCTCCCTGAAATATCTCAGCGACCACCCGAAACTGCAGGGTATTGCCCAGCAGAACAGCTTTAAACACACCTGATAACGTTTAACGGTAACGGTGTCCCGAAACGAACCCGTTTCGGGACAATTTCCAAAGTCTGTTCACTGGCATTAGCAACGGAAAATATTGTTCTGAATACGCTTCAGAACAAAACAGGTGCGGTTCCGACAGGAATACCGTTTTAGGGGGATAATATGGCTACATCAGTACAGACAGGTAAAGCTAAGCAGCTCACATTACTCGGGTTTTTTGCCATAACGGCATCGATGGTAATGGCTGTTTATGAATACCCTACTTTCGCAACATCGGGCTTTTCATTAGTCTTCTTCCTGCTATTAGGCGGGATTTTATGGTTTATTCCCGTGGGACTTTGTGCTGCGGAAATGGCTACCGTCGACGGCTGGGAAGAAGGTGGCGTCTTCGCCTGGGTATCAAATACTCTGGGGCCGAGATGGGGGTTTGCAGCGATCTCATTTGGCTATCTGCAAATCGCCATCGGTTTTATTCCAATGCTCTATTTCGTGTTAGGGGCACTCTCCTACATTTTGAAATGGCCAGCGTTGAATGAAGACCCCATTACCAAAACTATTGCAGCACTCATCATTCTTTGGGCGCTGGCATTAACACAGTTTGGTGGCACGAAATACACGGCGCGAATTGCTAAAGTTGGCTTCTTCGCCGGTATCCTGTTACCTGCATTTATTTTGATCGCATTAGCGGCTATTTATCTGCACTCCGGTGCTCCCGTTGCTATCGAAATGGATGCGAAAACCTTCTTCCCTGATTTCTCTAAAGTCGGCACCCTGGTTGTGTTTGTTGCCTTCATTTTGAGTTATATGGGGGTAGAAGCTTCCGCAACCCACGTCAATGAAATGCGCAACCCCGGTCGCGATTATCCGCTGGCGATGTTACTGCTGATGGTGGCGGCAATCTGCTTAAGCTCTGTTGGCGGCTTGTCTATTGCGATGGTTATTCCGGGTAATGAAATCAACCTCTCCGCAGGGGTAATGCAAACCTTTACCGTTCTGATGTCACATGTGGCACCGGAAATTGAGTGGACGGTTCGCGTGATCTCCGCACTGCTGTTGCTGGGTGTTCTGGCGGAAATCGCTTCCTGGATTGTTGGCCCTTCTCGCGGGATGTATGTCACCGCGCAGAAAAACCTGCTGCCAGCGGCGTTCGCTAAAATGAACAAAAATGGCGTACCGGTAACGCTGGTTATTTCGCAGCTGGTGATTACTACTATCGCGTTGATCATCCTCACCAATACCGGTGGCGGTAACAATATGTCCTTCCTGATTGCCCTGGCGCTGACGGTGGTGATTTATTTGTGTGCTTATTTCATGCTGTTTATTGGCTACATTGTGTTAGTGCTTAAACATCCTGACTTAAAACGCACATTTAATATCCCTGGTGGTAAAGGGGTGAAACTGGTCGTGGCAATTGTCGGTCTGCTGACTTCAATTATGGCGTTTATTGTTTCCTTCCTGCCGCCGGATAACATCCAGGGTGACTCTACCGATATGTATGTTGAATTACTGGTCGTTAGTTTCCTGGTGGTACTTGCCCTGCCCTTTATTCTCTATGCTGTTCATGATCGTAAAGGCAAAGCGAATACCGGCGTATCTCTGGAACCAATCAACAGCCAGAACGCACCGAAAGGTCACTTCTTCCTGCACCCGCGTGCACGTTCACCACACTATATTGTGATGAATGACAAGAAACACTAACCATGTCTGAATGGTAATAACACAAGGGAGCGATAATTCATCGCTCCCTTTTTCATGCCTGTTGTCGTATTGACTTAACCGGGATAAGTACGAGAATGAGCGCACATCTGTTTACCGGAAACCAGCATATATGGATATCTGCTCCCGAAACTTGAAATTAGCGATTAGAAGACCAGCGGCACTGGTTGCACTGGCACTTTTACTGAGTAGTTGTAAAAGCACGCCTCCAGATTCAATGGTGACACCACCAGCAGGCTCAAAGCCACCAGCCTCGGCGCAACAATCATCACAACCGATGCGCGGCATCTGGCTGGCCACGGTGTCTCGCCTCGACTGGCCACCGGTTTCCTCGGTTAACATTAGTAACCCCACCAGCCGGATCCGCGTACAACAACAGGCGATGATCGACAAGCTCGATCATCTGCAACGTCTCGGTATAAACACGGTCTTTTTCCAGGTCAAGCCGGACGGTACCGCACTATGGCCATCGAAAATTTTGCCGTGGTCCGATCTTATGACCGGTAAGATTGGCGAAAACCCGGGTTACGATCCGTTGCAATTTATGCTCGACGAAGCCCACAAGCGTGGGATGAAAGTACACGCCTGGTTTAACCCTTACCGCGTATCGGTTAATACAAAGCCTGGTACTATCAGGGAACTGAATAGCACCCTGTCTCAACAACCGGCCAGCGTCTATGTGCAACACCGCGACTGGATAAGAACGTCGGGTGATCGGTTTGTCCTCGACCCAGGCATCCCTGAGGTTCAGGACTGGATCACATCAATAGTCGCGGAAGTGGTTTCCCGCTATCCGGTAGATGGCGTGCAGTTTGACGACTATTTTTATACTGAGTCACCAGCTTCACGGCTAAATGATAACGAAACGTACCGCAAATACGGAGGCGCATTTGCGTCAAAAGCAGACTGGCGGCGCAACAATACTCAGCAGTTAATTGCGAAGGTATCGCACACCATTAAAAGCATTAAGCCGGAAGTCGAATTTGGCGTTAGCCCGGCAGGCGTGTGGCGTAACCGATCACACGATCCGCTCGGTTCCGATACCCGAGGCGCGGCAGCCTATGACGAATCCTATGCTGACACCCGTCGATGGGTGGAACAAGGATTGCTGGATTACATTGCCCCCCAAATTTACTGGCCGTTCTCACGGAGTGCCGCACGTTATGACGTTTTGGCAAAATGGTGGGCGGATGTCGTTAAACCGACCAGGACCCGCCTGTATATCGGTATCGCCTTCTATAAAGTGGGTGAACCTTCAAAGATAGAGCCAGACTGGATGATTAACGGTGGCGTACCGGAACTGAAAAAGCAGCTCGATCTTAACGATGCTGTACCAGAAATCAGCGGCACAATCTTGTTCCGTGAGGACTATCTGAACAAACCTCAGACTCAACAAGCGGTCAGCTATTTGCAAAGTCGTTGGGGCAGTTAAACTTGTAACATGGCCGGTGCTTTACTCACCGGCTTGTTATCCTCTTGAAATATCCCACTAATAATCATGCTTATTTAAGCCAAATTAACCACGCAATTAACCACTCTGAGTTTAATAGCCATAAAACCCCTAATAAAAATGTATGAATATGAAAACCCTACGGTATTCGCTGTTTCCGAAAAATAATTACGATGGGCTATACTCTTCTGAAGAACAGTAGCGTAGATTGAAACTGTCCTAAGTCGCTTATTTGTTTTCAGAATATCTTCATATTTCAGGAGAATATGGTGCAGTTAGTCGATCTCGCACGTTGCGTTTCGTTTTGATTCCGTCTGCTTTCCCAGCCTTATAAGGGTGTGAATTATGGAGATGTATTTTAAAAGAATGAAAGATGAGTGGACCGGGCTTGTCGAACAAGCAGATCCGCTCATTCGTGCTAAAGCCGCGGAAATTGCCGTTGCGCATGCCCATTACCTGAGCATTGAGTTTTATCGGATTGTCCGTATTGACCCGCATGCAGAAGAATTCTTGAGTAATGAACAAGTTGAGCGGCAGCTGAAAAGTGCGATGGAACGCTGGATTATTAATGTGCTTTCTGCCCAGGTTGACGATGTTGAAAGGCTAATACAAATCCAGCATACCGTCGCAGAAGTGCATGCCCGCATCGGCATTCCAGTAGAAATTGTCGAGATGGGGTTTCGGGTGCTGAAAAAAATCCTCTATCCGGTGATTTTCTCTTCGGATTATTCTGCCGCAGAAAAACTTCAGGTCTACCATTTCTCGATTAACAGTATTGATATCGCGATGGAAGTCATGACCCGCGCGTTTACCTTTAGTGACAGTAGTGCCTCAAAAGAAGATGAAAACTATCGTATCTTCTCGTTACTGGAAAACGCCGAAGAAGAAAAAGAACGGCAAATAGCCTCAATCCTTTCATGGGAAATTGACATTATCTATAAAGTTCTGCTGGATTCTGATTTAGGCAGTAGTTTGCCTTTAAGCCAGGCTGATTTTGGCCTGTGGTTTAACCATAAAGGTCGACATTATTTTAGCGGCATTGCCGAAGTGGGTCATATCTCCCGTCTGATTCAGGATTTCGACGGTATTTTTAATCAAACCATACGTAATACAAAAAATTTGAGCAACAAAACTCTGCGGGTGAGATTTTTATTACAGATAAGAAATACCGTATCGCAAATTATTACCTTGCTGCGTGAATTATTTGAAGAAGTATCTCGCCACGAAGTGGGTATGGATGTACTGACAAAATTACTTAACCGCCGCTTCCTGCCGACCATCTTTAAACGCGAAATTGCCCATGCCAACCGGACCGGAACCCCCCTGTCAGTGCTGATTATTGACGTTGATAAATTCAAAGAGATCAACGATACGTGGGGCCATAACACCGGTGATGAAATTTTGCGTAAAGTTTCTCAGGCCTTTTATGACAACGTCCGCAGTAGTGATTATGTTTTTCGTTACGGGGGAGATGAATTTATCATTGTTTTGACTGAAGCTTCGGAAAACGAAACGTTACGTACCGCAGAACGTATTCGCAGTCGGGTGGAGAAAACCAAACTGAAAGCCGCAAACGGCGAAGATATTGCCCTCTCACTTTCCATCGGTGCCGCCATGTTTAATGGTCATCCTGACTATGAGCGCCTCATTCAAATAGCCGATGAAGCTCTGTATATCGCCAAAAGACGAGGTAGAAACCGTGTTGAACTCTGGAAAGCCAGTCTTTAGATGCGCCAGGATGCAGAGGTAATCATGAAGCTAACCGATGCGGATAATGCCGCCGATGGCATTTTTTTCCCCGCCCTTGAGCAAAATATGATGGGCGCGGTGTTAATTAACGAAAATGATGAAGTGATGTTTTTCAACCCCGCCGCAGAGAAGCTCTGGGGATACAAACGTGAAGAAGTCATTGGCAATAACATTGATATGCTGATTCCGCGGGATTTGCGTCCTGCGCATCCTGAATATATCCGTCACAACCGTGAAGGCGGTAAAGCGCGCGTCGAGGGGATGAGTCGGGAGCTGCAGCTGGAGAAAAAAGACGGCAGTAAAATCTGGACCCGTTTTGCGCTATCGAAAGTGAGCGCCGAGGGTAAAATTTATTACCTGGCGCTGGTACGGGATGCCAGCGTAGAAATGGCGCAAAAAGAACAGACCCGACAATTGATTATTGCTGTTGACCATCTCGACCGACCGGTGATTGTCCTCGATCCGGAACGCCATATTGTGCAGTGCAATCGCGCATTTACCGAAATGTTTGGTTACTGCATTAGCGAAGCCAGCGGTATGCAGCCCGATACACTCCTGAACATTCCTGAATTCCCTGCCGATAACCGCATTCGTTTACAACAGTTGCTATGGAAAACCGCCCGCGATCAGGATGAATTTCTGCTGTTGACGCGCACCGGTGAAAAAATCTGGATTAAAGCCTCTATCAGCCCGGTTTATGATGTGCTCGCGCATCTGCAGAACCTGGTAATGACTTTCTCGGATATCACCGAAGAACGGCAAATCCGCCAGCTTGAAGGCAATATTCTCGCCGCCATGTGCAGCAGCCCGCCATTTCATGAAATGGGGGAAATCATTTGTCGTAACATCGAATCTGTTCTCAACGAATCGCATGTTTCGCTGTTCGCGCTGCGCAACGGGATGCCGATACACTGGGCGTCATCTTCACACGGTGCAGAAGTTCAAAATGCGCAAAGCTGGTCAGCGACCATTCGTCAGCGTGATGGTGCGCCTGCGGGGATCCTGCAAATTAAAACCTCGTCAGGAGCAGAAACCAGCGCCTTTATCGAACGCGTGGCAGATATCAGCCAGCATATGGCCGCGCTGGCGCTGGAACAGGAAAAAAGCCGTCAGCATATTGAACAACTAATCCAATTTGATCCGATGACCGGTCTGCCAAATCGCAATAACCTGCACAATTACCTCGATGACCTGGTCGACAAAGCCGTCTCTCCGGTGGTCTATCTCATCGGTGTTGACCATATTCAGGATGTGATTGATAGCCTTGGCTATGCGTGGGCCGATCAGGCATTGCTGGAAGTGGTCAATCGCTTTCGTGAAAAACTCAAACCGGATCAGTATCTCTGTCGTATCGAAGGTACGCAGTTTGTCCTCGTGAGCCTGGAAAACGACGTCAGTAACATTACCCAAATCGCCGATGAGCTACGGAATGTGGTCAGCAAGCCGATAATGATTGACGATAAACCATTCCCGCTCACCTTGAGCATTGGCATCAGCTACGACGTGGGTAAAAACCGCGATTACCTGCTCTCCACTGCTCACAATGCAATGGATTTTATTCGCAAAAATGGCGGTAATGGCTGGCAGTTCTTCAGCCCGGCGATGAACGAAATGGTAAAAGAGCGTTTGGTTTTAGGCGCGGCGCTGAAAGAAGCGATTAGCAATAACCAACTGAAACTGGTTTACCAGCCACAAATCTTCGCAGAAACGGGTGAACTGTACGGCATCGAAGCCCTTGCTCGCTGGCACGATCCCCTGCATGGTCATGTGCCCCCTTCACGGTTTATTCCTCTCGCAGAAGAGATTGGCGAAATCGAAAATATTGGGCGCTGGGTCATCGCGGAAGCTTGCCGTCAGTTAGCAGAATGGCGTAGCCAGAATATTCATATTCCAGCGTTATCCGTTAACTTGTCTGCGCTGCACTTCCGCAGTAATCAGCTGCCTAATCAGGTGTCTGATGCAATGCAAGTCTGGGGCATTGACGGCCACCAGCTAACGGTGGAAATCACCGAAAGCATGATGATGGAACACGATACGGAAATTTTTAAGCGCATCCAGATCCTGCGCGATATGGGCGTGGGTTTATCGGTAGATGATTTTGGCACGGGTTTTTCCGGGTTATCCCGCTTAGTCAGTCTTCCGGTAACGGAAATCAAAATTGACAAAAGTTTTGTTGATCGTTGTCTGACTGAAAAACGCATCCTTGCCTTACTTGAAGCTATTACCAGCATTGGGCAAAGCCTCAATTTAACCGTCGTAGCGGAAGGCGTCGAAACCAAAGAGCAATTTGAGATGCTACGCAAGATTCACTGTCGCGTTATTCAGGGATATTTCTTTTCCCGGCCCCTTCCCGCTGAAGAAATTCCAGGCTGGATGAGCAGCGTGTTACCGCTGAAAATCTGACAAATCCCTCTCGCCCGCACTCGCGGGTTTTCATTTAACGTGACACTGTCACTTAAATACTGTGATTTCAGCTACGATTCCGGGAGATTCCTTCCTTAACTTCCCCTCTTGCACCAAAACTGCACTACGCTGCACAAATGTTGATCAAAAGTTAAAAAATATAACTTTAAGCCAGCATTCTGGCGCTTATCCCGGCATGGCATGAGATCTGCATAAGCGGAAAGCGCAGCAATTTTTGTCTTATACAGGAACCGTTTATGTCGGATACCACCGAACTGGTTGATTTAGCCGTGATCTTCCCTGATCTGGAGATCGAATTGAAATACGCCTGCGCTGATAACATCACAGGTAAAGCTATTTATCAGCAAGCGCGTTGTCTGTTACACAAGGATGCGATTACCGCGCTGGCGAAAAGTATCAGTATCGCCCAGCTGTCAGGCTTACAACTGGTGATTTACGATGCGTATCGCCCACAACAAGCACAGGCGATGTTGTGGCAAACCTGCCCAGACCCGCAATATGTTGTTGATGTGACGGTCGGTTCTAATCACAGCCGTGTCACGGCGATCGACCTGACGCTTCGTGATGAGCACGGGAACATCCTCGATATGGGCGCAGAGTTCGATGAAATGCACGAACGTTCCCATGCTTACCATCCTTCCGTCCCGCCCGCCGCTCAGCGCAATCGCCTGTTGCTGAATGCGATTATGACTGGCGGTGGCTTTGTCGGTATCCCGAGCGAATGGTGGCACTTCGAATTACCCCAGGCAGCAAGTTACCCACTACTCGCTGATCAATTCACCTGTTTTATATCCCCTGGCACACAGCACGCCAGTTAATCAGGAAACTGTCATGAAGAGATCGATTTCGTTTCGTCCTACATTGCTCGCGATCGTCCTTGCCACAACAATGCCGGTTGCGCACGCCGCCGTACCGAAAGATATGCTGGTGATCGGTAAAGCTGCCGACCCACAAACCCTCGACCCGGCGGTGACAATTGATAATAACGACTGGACAGTGACCTACCCGTCTTATCAGCGACTGGTTCAGCACAAAACGGACGGTGATAAAGGCTCAACCGACGTTGAAGGCGATCTGGCGAGTAGCTGGAAAGCGTCTGACGATCAAAAAGAGTGGACGTTCACCCTGAAGGACAATGCTAAATTTGCCGATGGCACACCCGTCACTGCCGAAGCAGTAAAACTCTCTTTTGAGCGGTTACTAAAAATCGGTCAGGGGCCAGCAGAAGCATTTCCCAAAGATTTAAAGATTGATGCTCCCGACGAACATACGGTGAGGTTTACCCTTAGCCAGCCATTCGCACCGTTCCTCTACACGCTGGCGAATGACGGTGCATCCATTATCAATCCGGCGGTCTTAAAAGAACATGCGGCCGATGATGCCCGTGGTTTCCTCGCGCAAAATACCGCTGGCTCCGGACCGTTTATGCTGAAAAGCTGGCAAAAAGGTCAGCAATTAGTTCTGGTGCCAAATCCGCATTACCCCGGCAATAACCCGAACTTCAAACGGGTATCGGTAAAAATTATCGGTGAAAGTGCCTCCCGTCGCCTGCAGCTCTCCCGTGGCGACATTGACATTGCCGATGCGCTGCCGGTGGATCAACTCAACGCCCTGAAGCAGGAAAACAAAGTCAACGTGGCAGAGTATCCGTCACTGCGCGTCACCTATCTGTATCTCAATAACAGCAAAGCGCCACTTAATCAGGCGGATCTGCGTCGGGCCATTTCCTGGTCTACCGATTATCAGGGTATGGTTAACGGCATTCTGAGTGGTAACGGAAAACAAATGCGCGGCCCGATTCCGGAAGGCATGTGGGGATACGATGCGACGGCAATGCAATACAACCATGACGAAACGAAAGCCAAAGCCGAATGGGATAAAGTGACGAGCAAACCCACCAGCCTGACGTTTCTCTACTCCGATAACGACCCAAACTGGGAGCCTATTGCTCTGGCAACACAATCCAGCCTCAACAAGCTGGGCATCAATGTGAAGCTGGAAAAGCTGGCGAACGCCACCATGCGCGACAGAGTGGGTAAAGGTGATTACGACATCGCGATTGGCAACTGGAGTCCGGATTTTGCCGACCCGTATATGTTTATGAATTACTGGTTTGAGTCCGACAAAAAAGGTCTGCCGGGTAACCGCTCGTTCTATGAAAACAGTGAGGTCGATAAGTTACTGCGCAATGCGCTAGCGACCACCGACCAGACGCAGCGTACCCGGGACTACCAGCAGGCACAGAAAATCGTCATTGATGACGCTGCTTATGTGTACCTGTTCCAGAAAAACTACCAACTGGCGATGAACAAAGAGGTGAAAGGCTTTGTGTTCAATCCCATGCTGGAACAGGTCTTCAATATCAATACCATGAGTAAATAACGTGACCTTCTGGAGTATTTTACGCCAACGCTGCTGGGGGCTGGTGCTCGTGGTGGCGGGCGTCTGCGTGATTACGTTTATTATCTCGCACCTGATCCCCGGCGATCCGGCGCGGTTACTGGCGGGTGACCGCGCCAGCGATGCTATCGTGGATAATATTCGCCAGCAACTGGGACTGGACCAGCCACTGTACGTACAGTTTTACCGCTACGTCAGCGACCTGTTTCAGGGTGACCTGGGAACATCCATTCGTACCGGGCGTCCGGTGCTGGAAGAGTTGCGCATATTTTTCCCGGCGACGCTGGAACTGGCATTTTGCGCCCTGCTGCTGGCACTCCTGGTTGGTATCCCGCTGGGCATACTCTCTGCAGTCTGGCGAAATCGCTGGCTGGATCATCTGGTGCGAATAATGGCCATTACCGGAATCTCCACACCTGCGTTCTGGCTTGGGCTGGGCGTCATTGTGCTGTTTTATGGTCATCTGCAAATTCTTCCCGGCGGCGGAAGGCTTGATGACTGGCTGGATCCACCAACGCACGTTACCGGCTTTTATCTGCTCGATGCGCTGCTTGAAGGCAACGGTGAAGTCTTCTTCAATGCGCTGCAACATCTCATCTTACCGGCATTAACGCTGGCGTTCGTTCACCTGGGGATTGTCGCTCGCCAGATCCGCTCAGCTATGCTGGAACAATTGAGTGAAGACTACATTCGTACCGCCCGGGCCAGCGGCTTGCCCGGCTGGTATATCGTTTTATGTTATGCGCTACCCAATGCGTTGATCCCCTCGATTACCGTATTGGGGCTGGCGCTGGGCGATTTGTTGTATGGCGCAGTGCTCACCGAAACCGTTTTTGCCTGGCCCGGAATGGGTGCATGGGTAGTAACATCAATACAGGCGCTCGACTTCCCGACAGTGATGGGCTTTGCCGTCGTGGTTTCATTTGCTTATGTGCTGGTCAACCTGGTGGTGGATTTGCTCTATTTGTGGATTGATCCGCGTATTGGACGTGGAGGTGATGAATGATGCTAAGCGAGGAAACGTCCGTCGTACGCCCACCAAAACAAACGCGATTTAACGGTGCAAAACTGGTATGGATGCTGAAAGGCAGTCCGCTCACCGTGACCGGCGCAGTCATCATTGTATTAATGCTATTGATGATGATTTTTTCACCGTGGCTGGCGACGCATGATCCCAACGCCATTGATTTAACTGCCCGCCTTTTGCCGCCTTCTGCGGCGCACTGGTTTGGCACCGATGAAGTGGGACGCGATCTGTTTAGCCGCGTACTGGTCGGCAGTCAGCAATCAATTCTCGCCGGATTAGTGGTGGTCGCCATTGCGGGTATGATGGGTTCACTACTCGGGTGTCTGTCCGGTGTGCTTGGCGGACGCGCAGACGCGATCATCATGCGCATCATGGACATTATGCTGTCGATTCCTTCGCTGGTGCTGACAATGGCGCTGGCTGCCGCACTTGGACCGAGTTTGTTTAACGCCATGCTGGCGATTGCTATCGTGCGAATCCCGTTTTATGTGCGCCTGGCGCGGGGGCAAACATTAGTTGTCCGCCAGTACACTTTCGTTCAGGCGGCGAAAACCTTTGGTGCGTCACGCTGGCATCTGATCAACTGGCATATTTTACGTAACTCCCTGCCGCCGCTGATTGTGCAGGCATCGCTGGATATTGGTAGCGCGATTTTAATGGCCGCCACGTTGGGATTTATTGGCCTGGGTGCTCAACAACCGAGTGCTGAATGGGGGGCGATGGTGGCGAATGGTCGCAACTATGTGCTCGATCAATGGTGGTATTGCGCATTTTCGGGGGCAGCGATTTTGCTTACCGCCGTCGGGTTCAATCTCTTTGGTGATGGTATTCGCGATCTGCTTGACCCGAAAGCAGGAGGAAAGCAGTCATGACCCAACCCGTTCTGGACATTCAACAGCTGCATTTGAGTTTCTCCGGTTTTAACGGCGACGTTCACGCGCTCAACAATGTGTCATTGAAAATCAACCGCGGTGAAATTGTCGGTCTGGTGGGAGAATCCGGCTCGGGTAAATCAGTCACTGCAATGTTGATTATGCGTCTGTTACCGACGGGCAGTTATTGCGTACATCGGGGACATATTTCACTGCTGGGAGAAGATGCTCTTAACGCTCGGGAAAAACAGCTTCGTCAGTGGCGCGGCGCACGAGTAGCGATGATCTTTCAGGAACCGATGACCGCCCTAAATCCGACACGTCGAATAGGTCTTCAGATGATGGACGTGATCCGCCATCATCAACCAATAAGTCGTCGGGAAGCCAGAGCTAAAGCGATTGCCCTGCTGGAAGAGATGCAAATCCCGGATGCCGTGGAAGTTATGTCGCGCTATCCGTTTGAGCTTTCAGGTGGTATGCGCCAGCGGGTAATGATTGCGCTGGCATTCTCCTGCGAGCCGCAATTGATTATTGCCGACGAACCGACTACGGCGCTGGACGTCACGGTACAGTTGCAGGTACTGCGTCTGCTTAAACATAAAGCCCGCGCCAGTGGAACTGCGGTACTGTTCATCAGCCATGATATGGCCGTGGTGTCGCAACTGTGCGATAGCGTTTACGTGATGTATGCCGGAAGCGTGATCGAGAGCGGTATGACGGCAGACGTTATCCATCATCCGCGGCATCCGTATACCATTGGTTTGCTGCAATGCGCACCGGAACATGGAATACCACGCCAGCCATTACCCGCCATTCCAGGGACGGTACCAAACCTCACCCATTTGCCTGACGGCTGCGCTTTTCGCGATCGTTGCTATGCGGCAGGTACACAGTGTGAAAACGTCCCGGCGCTGACAGCGTGTGGTGACAACAACCACCGCTGCGCCTGTTGGTATCCTCAGCAGGAGGTCATTAGTGTCTGACACGTTATTAACGTTACGCGACGTCCATATCAATTTCCCGGCCCGAAAAAACTGGCTTGGTAAAACTACGGAACATGTTCATGCCATCAATGGTATTGATTTACAGATCCGTCGTGGTGAAACCTTAGGGATCGTCGGTGAGTCAGGCTGCGGCAAAAGCACCCTCGCACAGCTTTTAATGGGTATGCTGCAACCGAGCCACGGGCAGTACATCCGTTCAGGATCACAACGCATTATGCAGATGGTGTTTCAGGACCCGCTCTCTTCGCTTAATCCGCGCTTACCGGTGTGGCGCATCATCACGGAACCGCTCTGGATTGCTAAGCGTAGTAGTGAACAACAGCGGCGAGCGTTGGCAGAGGAGCTGGCTGTGCAGGTGGGTATTCGTCCGGAGTATCTCGACCGCTTGCCTCATGCGTTCTCAGGCGGGCAGCGGCAACGTATCGCCATTGCCAGAGCACTCTCTTCGCAGCCTGACGTGATTGTGCTTGATGAACCCACCTCGGCGCTGGATATCTCCGTGCAGGCGCAGATCCTCAATTTACTGGTAACGCTACAGGAAAATCGCGAGCTGTCTTATGTGCTGATTTCACACAATGTCTCGGTGATACGTCATATGAGCGATCGGGTGGCGGTGATGTATCTCGGACAGATTGTGGAACTAGGAGACGCGCAACAGGTGCTGACAGCTCCGGCACATCCATACACCCGATTATTGCTGGATTCCCTCCCCGCCATTGATAAACCGCTGGAGGAAGAATGGGCATTGCGTAAAACGGAACTACCAGGAAACCGCACGCTGCCGCCGGGCTGTTTTTTCCGCGAACGTTGCCCCCTGGCAACCAGCGGATGTGAAGTCCGGCAATCATTAACAATAAGGGAGGACGGACGTGAGATCCGGTGCTGGCGGGCGCTGTAGAGACGCTAACAACGCATCAGGCAATCACGCGCCTGACGCGTCATCCGGCAACGCTTTACGATTTCAACTGGTAATCAAGCGTAATTTCCGCTTTCAGTACCTGAGAAACCGGGCATCCTGCTTTTGCTTTCTGGATAATGCCGTCAAAAGTAGAGGCATCAATACCCGGCACCGCAACTTCGCTCTTCAGTGCGATTTTCGTAATTGCAAAACCGGCATCCACTTTATCCAGCGACACATCGGCGGTGGTATCAATCGATGTTGGCGTGAATCCTGCTTCCCCCAGCATTAATGAAAGCGCCATTGAGAAACATGCTGCATGCGCCGCGCCAATCAGTTCTTCAGGGTTAGTTCCTTTTTCGCCTTCAAAACGCGTGTTAAACCCATACGGCTGTTGGTTCAGCACGCCGCTCTCGGTGGATACGGTTCCCTTCCCGCGTTTGATATCGCCTTCCCAGTGTGCCTGACCTTTCTTATGGATTGTCATTGTTGCTCTCCTGTGGGCTTAAAAAGGAAATTATAGACTACGTGAGAAACAGCACGAGGATAAGCAGGATATTCCGAATAAAATCCGGCGAAAATATTACTTCTGCACTTAAATTAAATTCCCATAATAGATAACTGGGAATATATATCTCAAGAGATATTGCATCAATATCAATCAACTCACACCAATAATATTCCCATTAATATCATGGAGTTAAAATATAAGAATCATCAACCAGGACTAATCTTAACAACGAAGCGGCAAATATTTGCCATGCTGAATGTGCTTTATAAATCTGCGATCCGTAGCAGACACCATAAATACACAGACACGGAGAATCACTATGTTTACTTATTATCAGGCAGAAAATTCAACAGCAGAACCCGCTCTGGTTAATGCCATTGAGCAAGGCCTTCGGGCAGAACACGGTGTTGTCACTGAAGATGACATTCTCATGGAGCTGACCAAATGGGTGGAAGCTTCTGATAACGACATCCTCAGTGATATCTACCAACAAACGATCAATTATGTGGTCAGTGGCCAGCACCCTACGCTTTAAGGTGCTATGCTTGATCGGCAACCTAATTTAGGGGTTTAGCACGTGTTTCTTCGCTACGGCGATGTTGTCCTTAAAACTAGCAACAGGATTGAGGAGTTAAAATGAAATCGAACCGTCAGGCACGTCATATTCTTGGACTGGACCATAAAATTTCTAACCAGCGCAAAATAGTTACCGAAGGTGACAAATCCAGCGTGGTAAATAACCCAACCGGCAGAAAACGCCCCGCTGAAAAGTAATTCATAACCATCAGTCCTCAATGACGATTAAACACCATTGCCTGCGCAATGGTGTTTTTGTTTTTATCTGCTTTATACTTGGGGTCGACGCCCTGGCGGTAAAGCAAAGACGATAAAAGCACCCCAGGGATGGATATTCAAAAAAGAGTGAGTGACATGGAACCAAAAACAAAAAAACAGCGTTCGCTTTATATTCCTTACGCTGGCCCTGTACTGCTGGAATTTCCGTTGTTGAATAAAGGCAGTGCCTTCAGCATGGAAGAACGCCGTAACTTCAACCTGCTGGGGTTACTGCCGGAAGTGGTCGAAACCATCGAAGAACAAGCGGAACGAGCATGGATCCAGTATCAGGGATTCAAAACCGAAATCGACAAACACATCTACCTGCGTAACATCCAGGACACCAACGAAACCCTCTTCTACCGTCTGGTAAACAATCATCTTGATGAGATGATGCCCGTTATTTACACCCCAACCGTCGGCGCAGCCTGTGAGCGTTTTTCTGAGATCTACCGCCGTTCACGCGGCGTGTTTATCTCTTACCAGAACCGCCACAATATGGACGATATTCTGCAAAACGTGCCGAACCATAATATTAAAGTGATTGTGGTGACTGACGGCGAACGTATTCTGGGGCTTGGTGACCAGGGCATCGGCGGGATGGGCATTCCGATCGGTAAACTGTCGCTCTATACCGCTTGTGGCGGCATCAGCCCGGCGTATACCCTTCCGGTGGTGCTGGATGTCGGGACGAATAACCAACAGCTGCTTAACGATCCGCTGTATATGGGCTGGCGTAATCCGCGTATCACTGACGACGAATACTATGAATTCGTTGATGAATTTATCCAGGCTGTGAAACAACGCTGGCCGGACGTGCTGTTGCAGTTTGAAGACTTCGCACAAAAAAATGCGATGCCGTTACTTAACCGCTATCGCAATGAAATTTGTTCTTTTAACGATGACATTCAGGGCACCGCGGCGGTAACGGTAGGCACGCTGATCGCAGCCAGCCGTGCGGCGGGCGGTCAGTTAAGCGAGAAAAAAATCGTCTTCCTTGGCGCAGGTTCAGCGGGATGCGGCATTGCCGAAATGATCATTGCCCAGACTCAGCGTGAAGGATTAAGCGAGGAAACGGCGCGGCAGAAAGTCTTTATGGTCGATCGCTTTGGCCTGCTGACCGACAAGATGCCGAACCTGCTGCCTTTCCAGACCAAACTGGTGCAGAAGCGCGAAAATCTCAGTGACTGGGATACTGACAGCGATGTGCTGTCACTGCTGGATGTGGTGCGCAATGTAAAACCAGATATTCTGATTGGCGTCTCAGGACAGACCGGGCTGTTTACGGAAGAGATCATCCGTGAGATGCATAAATACTGTCCGCGTCCGATCGTGATGCCGCTGTCTAACCCGACTTCACGTGTGGAAGCCACACCGCAGGACATTATCGCCTGGACCGAAGGTAACGCGCTGGTCGCCACCGGCAGTCCGTTTAATCCGGTGGTATGGAAAGATAAAATCTACCCTATCGCGCAATGCAACAACGCTTTTATCTTCCCGGGCATTGGGCTGGGCGTTATTGCTTCCGGCGCGTCACGTATCACCGATGAGATGCTGATGTCGGCAAGCGAAACGCTTGCTCAGTATTCGCCGCTGGTACTGAACGGCGAAGGTCTGGTACTGCCGGAACTGAAAGATATTCAGAAAGTGTCCCGCGCAATTGCGTTTGCGGTTGGCAAAATGGCGCAGCAGCAAGGCGTGGCGGTGAAAACGTCTGCCGAAGCTCTGCAACAGGCCATTGATGATAACTTCTGGCAAGCCGAATACCGCGACTACCGCCGTACATCCATCTAAGCCTGCGCCCGGTAGTGACTGCTACCGGGCAATTTTCCTCTTCCTTTTTCAGATCTCATCCATACTGGGTAGTGGCGAATAAATCTCATTTGCCTCACCTGCTATGCAGAACATCATCCGAAAAGGAGGAAACTATGAAGGCTGCAGTTGTTACGAAGGATCATCATGTAGACGTTACGGATAAAACACTGCGCTCACTGAAACATGGCGAAGCCCTGCTGAAAATGGAGTGTTGTGGCGTATGTCATACCGATCTTCATGTTAAGAATGGCGATTTTGGTGATAAAACCGGCGTGATTCTGGGCCATGAAGGCATCGGTGTGGTGGCAGAAGTTGGCCCCGGCGTTACCTCATTAAAACCAGGCGATCGCGCCAGCGTGGCATGGTTTTACGAAGGATGCGGTCATTGCGAATACTGTAACAGTGGTAACGAAACGCTCTGCCGTTCTGTTAAAAACGCCGGATACAGCGTTGATGGCGGCATGGCTGAAGAATGCATCGTGGTCGCCGATTACGCGGTTAAAGTGCCGGATGGCCTGGACTCCGCGGCGGCCAGCAGCATTACCTGCGCGGGTGTCACCACCTACAAAGCAGTAAAACTGTCAAAAATTCGTCCAGGACAGTGGATTGCTATCTACGGTCTTGGCGGTCTGGGCAACCTCGCCCTGCAATACGCGAAAAATGTCTTTAATGCCAAAGTGATCGCCATTGATGTCAATGATGAGCAGTTAAAACTGGCGACCGAAATGGGTGCTGATTTAGCGATAAACTCACGCACCGAAGACGCCGCCAAAATTGTGCAGGAGAAAACCGGTGGCGCTCACGCAGCGGTGGTGACAGCGGTAGCTAAAGCTGCGTTTAACTCAGCGGTCGATGCCGTTCGTGCAGGCGGTCGTGTTGTGGCTGTCGGTCTGCCGCCGGAGTCTATGAGCCTGGACATCCCACGGCTGGTGCTGGATGGTATTGAAGTGGTCGGTTCGCTGGTCGGCACGCGCCAGGATCTAACCGAAGCCTTCCAGTTTGCCGCCGAAGGTAAAGTGGTGCCAAAAGTTGCCCTGCGTCCGTTAGCGGACATCAACACCATCTTTACTGAGATGGAAGAAGGCAAAATCCGTGGCCGTATGGTGATTGATTTCCGTCGCTAAGAGGCCTTTGCTGCGACTGCCATGTTTGAGTCGCAGCCTGTTTTGCGAGACGCTTTCCGCAATTTCACTCTTCTTCTTTTCCTCCCCCATCTTTCCTCTCACAATTCACGAAAACGTAGCGAAATTTGTTGCGCTGCACGGAACAACAGTGATAGTGTTCCTTTCGAAGGAACAAGGATGAAGAGATGATAATGAATTTCAGACACAAGGGATTGCGTGACTTGTTTCTTCTCGGCAAAACCTCCGGCGTTATACCGACGCAAATCAAACGATTACGCCACCGACTCGCTGTGATTGATGCAGCAAGCTGTCTTGCTGATCTCGATATGCCCGGTTACCGACTACACCCGTTAAGCGGCGATCGTGATGGAATTTGGGCGATATCTGTCTCGGGCAACTGGCGAATCACATTTGAATTCGTCAATGGCGATGCATACATACTGGATTACGAGGACTATCACTGATGAAAATGGCCAATCATCCCCGCCCGGGGGACATTATTCAGGAATCACTGGACGAACTTAATGTCAGCCTGCGCGAGTTTGCCAGAGCAATGGAAATTGCGCCCTCAACGGCAAGCCGATTGCTGACCGGAAAAGCCGCGTTGACGCCAGAAATGGCGATTAAACTTTCCGTGGTGATCGGCAGTTCGCCGCAAATGTGGCTGAATCTACAAAACGCCTGGAGTCTGGCAGAGGCAGAAAAAACGGTAGATGTGTCGCGACTACGCCGTCTGGTTACGCAATAAAAAAATGGCACCTTATAAAGCGCCATTTGAAACTGATGGCAAACGCAACATTGCCTGATGCGCTACGCTTATCTGACCTACACGTTCACTGCAATCTATTGGATTTGAACGGTTTGTAGGCCGGATAAGGCGTTCACGCCGCATCCGGCATGAATAAAGCCTACGTTGTCTACAATATGAAAATGGCGCCTTTTACAGCGCCATTTTCAGCTTAAAGTTCAAAAGAGATTATATCCCTTCTTCACTCTCTTTTTTCGCTTCTGCCTTTTCGATTTCACGATACCAGCGTGGATGGTGTTTCTTCGCCCAACGACGGCTCACCTTCCCTTCGATCATCCCTTTAATCGACCCTTTCACCCAGAATGCCATATACATATGGATCAGGATGGCGTGGATCAGGATGATACCCGCAGCCGCGTGAATCAACAGGCTATAACGGACAACCTGCATCGGGAAGAACTGCGCAAAGTACGGACGCCAGATAATCACCCCGGTTACCAGCAGCACGAAAATCATGCTCATGATCGACCAGAACATCATCTTTTGCCCGGCGTTGTACTTACCAACATCCGCCACTTTGTGTTCGTTGCCTTTTAATACTTCGACAATGTTCAACAGCCACGGAATATCTTTCTTATCCGGGATGTTGTGATGCACAAAACGCACAAACATAAACATCAGCGCGACGAAAATCGCAATGCCGAAGAACGGGTGCAAAATGCGTCCCATCTGCGGCGTACCGAAGGTTTGTGTCAGCCATTGCAGCGTCGGGAAGAAGAACGAAATCCCGGACAGCGCTACCAGGAAGAAGCAAATCACCACGGTCCAGTGACAGGCGCGATCAATAAACTTGGTGCGCACAATCATTTTCGACTTACTCATGATGATCCTCCTCGTCATCGTCCACTTCCTTATTCGGGCCAATACCGATGTAGTGGAAAATTAACCCGGCAAAAGTGGCGATAAAGCCAGCCGCTGCCAGCGGTTTCAACGCGCCTTTCCACAGATTTACCGATGTATCGATCTTCGGATCTTTCGGCAGACCGTGATACAGCTCCGGCTGATCGGCGTGATGCAGCACGTACATGACGTGCGTACCACCGACCCCTTCCGGATTGTAGACACCAGCATGTTCGTAACCACGCGCTTTCAGTTTCGCCACGCGCTGTTCCGCCAGCTCCAGCATCTCCTTCTTGGTGCCGAAGTGGATAGCCCCGGTCGGACAAGTTTTCACACAAGCCGGTTCCTGACCAACGCTGACGCGATCGACGCAGAGTGTGCATTTATATACCCGGTTATCCTCTTTGTTGAGGCGTGGAATATTAAACGGACACCCGGCAATGCAGTAACCACAGCCGATGCAGTTTTCCGACTGGAAATCGACAATCCCGTTAGCGTACTGAATGATCGCACCAGCAGACGGGCACGCCTTCAGGCAGCCCGGATCTTCACAGTGCATACAACCGTCTTTACGGATCAGCCACTCCAGCTTGCCGTTCTGTTCGGTTTCGCTAAAGCGCATCACCGTCCAGGACTTGGCGCTCAGATCGGCGGGGTTATCATAAACCCCGACGCAGTGCCCCACTTCATCACGGATATCGTTCCACTCCGAACACGCCACCTGACAGGCTTTACAGCCGATACAGGTGGAAACGTCGATAAGTTTCGCGACTTCTGCTTTGTAATCACGCACCTGAGAAGGCGGCGTGATGGAGTTAGTTGCGGACCTTTTGATAATGTCCTGCGTTTCCATAGCCATCTGTTCGCCCCCTTACGCCTTCTCGATGTTGACTAAGAACGCTTTATATTCCGGCGTTTGCGAGTTTGCATCACCGACATTCGGCGTCAGAGTGTTAGCGATATAACCTTTACGCGCGACACCCTCAAAGCCCCAGTGGATTGGAATACCCACCGTTTCAACCTGCTGACCGTTTACATTCAGTGGTTTCAGACGGCGCGTTACCACAGCCACCGCGCGGATAAAGCCACGCTTGCTGGAGACAGTGACACGATCGCCATTGGCAATGCCTTTCGCCGCCGCCAGCGTTTCGCTGATTTCCACAAACTGTTCCGGCTGAGCAATTGCGTTGAGCAACGCGTGCTTGGTCCAGGTGTGGAAGTGCTCGGTCAGACGGTAGGTCGTACCCACATACGGGAACTGCTCTTTTTTACCCATCCGCAGCGCGTCTTGTTCATACAGACGAACCACCGGGTTAGACACCACGTTCGGATGCAGCGGGTTAGTGCCCAGCGGCGTTTCAATTGGCTCGTAGTGTTCCGGGAACGGACCTTCCGCCATTTTGTTGATGGCAAACAGGCGTCCCATCCCTTCCGGCTGCATGATAAACGGCCCGGTTGGCGTACCCGGTGCGGCATTGCCGAAGTCCGGAATATCGTTACCCGTCCACTTGCTGCCGTTCCACTGGATCAGCATCCGTTTCGGATCCCAAGGTTTACCGTTGATATCCGCCGAAGCACGGTTGTACAGCACGCGACGGTTGAGCGGCCACGCCCAGGCCCATCCCAGCGTATTCCCCAGACCGGACGGGTCGGAGTTATCGCGGTTGGCCATCTGGTTGCCCTGCTCTGTCCAGCTACCGGTGTAGATCCAGCAAGAAGATGCGGTTGTACCGTCATCACGCAGATGCGCAAAGCTACTCAGCAACTGCCCTTTCTTCGCAATCAGTACGCCATTAGCGTCATAGAGATCTTCCAGCGCATAGCCGTTATTCTCTTTCGCCACTTCGTCAGACTGCGGTTCGTGCGGCTGCTTGTAGTTCCAGCTCATCTTCATCAGCGGTTCTACGCCTTTACCACCTTCGGCCTGGTACAGCTCGCGCAGATGATGGTAGATACCCGCCAAAATTTCGCCGTCGTTACGCGCTTCGCCCGGCGCGTCCTGACCTTTCCAGTGCCACTGCAACCAGCGACCGGAGTTAGCGATAGAACCATCTTCTTCGGCAAAGCAGGTCGAAGGCAGACGGAATACTTCAGTCTGAATAGACGCCGGATCGACATCGTTCGACTCGCCGTGGTTCTGCCAGAAGGTGGAGGTTTCAGTCACCAGCGGATCGATAACCACCATGTACTTCAGCTTGCTCAGGCAGCTCACCACTTTGTTTTTGTCCGGGAAGGACGCAACCGGGTTAAAGCCCTGGCAGAAATAACCGGTGACTTTACCTTCATCCATCATGTTGAAATACTTGATGACGTCGTAGGTCTGGTCCCACTTGGGCAGCCAGTCGTAGCCCCAGTTGTTCTCTTTCTGCGCAGCATCGCCGTAGAAAGATTTCATCAGGCTAACGAAGAACTTCGGATAGTTGCTCCAGTAGTTCACCTGATCAGCCAGCGTCGCTTTCGGCGTGTTCGCTTCCAGATACGACTGCAAATCAACCTGTTTTTCTGACGGCAGCGTCAGATAACCCGGCAGGCTGGTAGAGAGCAGACCTAAGTCAGTCAGGCCCTGAATGTTGGAGTGACCACGCAATGCGTTCACGCCGCCACCGGCCATACCCATGTTACCGAGCAGCAACTGGATCATCGCCATAGTACGGATGTTCTGCGCACCCACGGTGTGTTGGGTCCAGCCCAGTGCGTACAGGAAGGTGGTTGTGCGATCCGGCGCGCTGGTGGAGGCCAGCACTTCACACACTTTCAGGAAGTCAGCTTTTGGCGTACCGCAGATGTTTTCTACTACGTCCGGCGTGTAACGGGAAACGTGCGCTTTCAGCAAGTTCCACACACAGCGCGGATGAGTCAGTGTTTCATCGCGTTTCGCATAGCCGTTTTCATCGAACTGATAGTTCCAGGACGACTTATCGTACTCACGTTTTTCAGCGTCGTAACCGCTGAACAGACCGTCTTCGAACGCAAAATCATCACGCACCAGCAGGCTGGCGTTGGTGTAATGCTTAACGTATTCGGCGTTGATCTTGTTGTTTTCGATCAGGTAGCGCAAAACGCCAGACAGGAACGTAATGTCCGTACCGGAACGAATAGGTGCGTAGATATCCGCCACAGAAGCGGTACGCGTAAAACGGGGATCGACAACGATCAAGGTTGCATCGTTGTTGTTTTTCGCTTCCATCGCCCAGCGAAAACCGACGGGATGCGCTTCAGCAGCGTTACCGCCCATCACCATTACGACGTTAGCGTTTTTGATATCCACCCAGTGGTTGGTCATCGCACCGCGACCAAATGTTGGAGCAAGACTTGCTACCGTTGGTCCGTGTCAGACGCGCGCCTGGTTGTCTACCGCCAGCATCCCGAGGGAGCGGGCAAATTTCTGTGTCAGCATCCCGGTTTCGTTGCTGGCACCGGAAGCACACAGCATACCGGTAGAAAGCCAACGGTTTACCGTTACGCCCTGCTCATTCTTTTCAATAAAGTTAGCGTCACGGTCTGCTTTCATCAGCTTCGCAATGCGGGAGAATGCTTCTTCCCAGCTAATGCGCTGCCATTTGTCAGAACCTGGCGCACGATATTCCGGGTAGCGCAGACGGTTTTCGCTGTTGACGTAATCCAGCAATCCGGCCCCTTTCGGGCACAGCGCACCACGGCTTACCGGATGATCCGGGTCACCTTCAATGTGATAAATCGCTTCTCTGGCGTTTTTCGCGCCATCACCCAGGCTATACATCAATAGCCCGCAACCTACGGAACAGTATGTACAAGTGTTACGGATCTCTTTCGCGCGTAATAATTTGTAGTTTCGCGCCTGAGCCAGTGCTTGCTTCGGGGCAAAACCCAATGCCGCGACTGTTGTTCCCGCCATACCGCCCGCGCAGATTTTAAAAAATTGTCTGCGACTGACGTCCATTGCTTTCCTCTTTTTTCAGGGGTATTACTGCGCGAGGAAACTAACAGTAAAATTCTGAATCTTTTTGCGCGAAATCAAAAAGAACAGCTGTTTGCCACAAAATAATCCGCCTGCGCAAATTGACCTACCTCAATAGCGGTAGAAAAACGCACCACTGCCTGACAGGCCAGTTAAAAAAATGCTATAAAATTCAGCTTAATTTTTAACGGCAAGAGAGACAAAACAGCGAGCATGACACGACAAAAAGCAACGCTCATAGGGCTAATAGCGATCGTCCTGTGGAGCACAATGGTAGGATTGATTCGCGGTGTCAGTGAGGGGCTCGGCCCGGTCGGCGGCGCAGCTGCTATCTATTCATTAAGCGGGCTGCTGTTAATCTTCACGGTTGGATTTCCGCGAATTCGGCAGATCCCGAAAGGCTATTTGCTCGCCGGGAGTCTGTTATTCGTCAGCTATGAAATCTGTCTGGCGCTTTCCTTAGGGTATGCGGCGAGCCGTCATCAGGCGATTGAAGTAGGTATGGTGAACTATCTATGGCCCAGTCTGACAATTCTCTTTGCCATTCTGTTTAATGGTCAGAAAACCAACTGGCTGATTGTACCTGGATTATTATTAGCCCTGGTCGGTGTCTGTTGGGTGTTAGGCGGTGACAATGGGTTACACTATGATGAAATCATCAATAATATTACCACCAGTCCATTAAGTTATTTCCTGGCGTTCATTGGCGCTTTTATCTGGGCAGCTTATTGTACAGTAACGAATAAATACGCACGCGGATTTAATGGAATAACCGTTTTTGTCCTGCTGACAGGAGCAAGTTTGTGGGTTTACTATTTTCTCACGCCACAACCAGAAATGGTATTTAGCACACCTGCCATGATTAAACTTATCTCTGCGGCATTTACCTTAGGATTTGCTTACGCTGCGTGGAACGTTGGCATTTTACATGGCAACGTCACCATTATGGCAGTAGGTTCGTATTTTACGCCCGTACTTTCGTCGGCGCTTGCTGCGGTACTGCTTAGTGCTCCGCTATCGTTCTCATTCTGGCAAGGCGCACTGATGGTCTGCGGCGGTTCCCTGCTCTGCTGGCTGGCGACACGTCGTGGATAAAATTATTGCCGGGTCAAAGCACCCGGCAGATAACCCGCTAAATTACGAAAATAATAAAAAATAAATTTCAAATACCAGTAATTCACCTTATATCTCATTTCGACTTCGATCACATATCGATAAATAATATTATTTCATCTAGTATTCTCATTGTTTTTAATCACCATTCTATTTTAAAAACAGTATGTCATTTGTAAATGACGCTGTTTAAAATTCGTTTAGAAAATAGGTTTAACGATAATTAAAAGGATACTGTTAAATGAAATTAAAAATAGTTGCGGTGGTTGTAACTGGTTTGTTAGCTGCGAACGTAGCACATGCTGCCGAAGTATATAACAAGGATGGTAATAAACTCGACCTTTATGGCAAGGTTACTGCTCTACGTTATTTTACTGATGATAAGCGTGACGATGGTGATAAAACTTATGCCCGTCTCGGTTTTAAAGGAGAAACGCAAATCAATGATCAAATGATTGGTTTTGGTCACTGGGAATATGATTTTAAAGGCTATAACGATGAAGCCAACGGCTCGCGCGGCAACAAAACCCGCCTTGCCTATGCAGGTTTAAAAATTAGTGAATTTGGCTCTCTGGACTATGGTCGTAACTACGGTGTCGGTTATGACATTGGTTCATGGACCGATATGTTGCCAGAATTTGGTGGCGATACCTGGAGCCAGAAAGATGTCTTCATGACATATCGTACCACTGGTGTGGCAACCTATCGCAACTACGATTTCTTTGGCTTAATTGAAGGGCTGAATTTTGCTGCACAATATCAAGGCAAAAATGAACGCACTGACAACGCTCATCTTTATGGTGCTGACTATACGCGTGCCAATGGTGACGGTTTCGGTATCTCCTCAACTTATGTTTATGATGGCTTTGGGATCGGTGCTGTGTATACCAAATCTGATCGGACAAATGCGCAGGAAAGAGCAGCGGCTAATCCTCTCAATGCCTCCGGTAAGAATGCAGAACTGTGGGCAACAGGTATAAAATATGATGCCAACAACATTTACTTTGCAGCTAATTACGCTGAAACATTAAACATGACCACCTATGGTGATGGTTATATCTCTAACAAAGCACAAAGTTTCGAAGTGGTGGCCCAATATCAATTCGACTTCGGCTTGCGCCCATCACTCGCTTACCTGAAATCAAAAGGCAGAGATCTGGGGCGTTACGGCGATCAGGACATGATTGAGTATATCGACGTTGGTGCAACGTATTTCTTCAACAAAAATATGTCGACCTATGTTGATTATAAAATCAACCTGATCGATGAAAGCGACTTTACCCGTGCCGTAGATATTCGCACCGATAACATCGTCGCAACGGGCATTACCTATCAGTTCTAACATCCTCTCCTGACCAGCCCTTCTCTGGGCTGGTTTTTGATTTAAGTGCTGCTGTATGACTCCTTAAGTAAAAATGAGCAATTTTTGATATTTCTGGTCATTCACCTCAATTAATATTCTTCCATACCCTCCGGGGACATCTTAGTATAATATTTATTGATGAGTGATTATGACCAATATTAATACAGCTTGTGTAAAAAATAATGCCAGTTATCAAGTGAATAACGCATTACCTAACAGAGAAACCATCGCCAGCAATTTTTTTGAACAACTGGCACAATGGGGTGAGAAATCGCTTAATAATGGCGTAGAAAAAAGAACTATTCTAGAGCGAATTAATGAAGCTTACAACTCAAACATGGAATCTCTTAATTTGTCATATCTTGATTTGAGTGAGTTACCGCCTATCCCCCCTACAGTTAAAACATTGAATTTGGAGGGGAATTGTCTAACTTTCCTTGACTTTACCGACAATGCTAGTCTTATCAATATCAACCTCACCTTGAATAATATTGAAACGATAACCTTTCCAAATGAATCAAAACTGGAAAATATTTATATCGATTGCAACAAGCTGGAAAGTTTAGATTTAAAAAATCAGCATTCATTGGTTAATCTGGAAGCGCAAAATAATAATCTAAAAGAAATTAATATTTCTGACAGTTATAAACTGAAAGTTCTTAACCTTGATAATAACCAGCTAACATCGCTGGATGTTTCTCAACAAGAATCTCTGATTGAGTTAAGTGCTTGTCACAATATGATCAATGATCTTAAATTACACTATCACCCCATGGTGAAAAAAATCGCTTTAAACGACAACCATATTGCAAATTTAAACGCTAAAAGCACTGCGATACTTGAATATTTAGACTTAAGTAACAACAATTTATTGCCAACAGATAACATTAATGAGTTAATATCATCAAAACATCTTTGGTATTTATCAGTTAACGGTATTAACAATGATCCTATTGCACAAATGCAGTACTGGAATGCAATAATGGATTTAGTTGATCATATTAATGAAGTGACCATTAAGATATCTTATGATCTGGCAATTAAAAATATCGATACCAGTAATAAGCATCTTGTAGAAGTAAGCAAAAATACTGAAGGTGATAATAAAGAAAACAATGATTCAATGTCGATTCGTTAGCGTTCAAAACCTTATTTCAGCAATTTAACTTTAACAGAACAAGAAACAACACTTTCTGAAGAAGAATTAAAAGCTATTCTGCCTATGTATCGCGCGTGTCGGTTTGATAACGACACTCCCCTATCCTCATCCTCATCCTCAGAACTCAAGGACGCAACAGGCACCCCTATCTGTTATTACATTTATGATGAGAATAAAACTTCCTTAGGTTATGGACCAACATTTCGTAATTGGTTAAGCCAATCCTTTACCACAGAGTTATAAAAAACATCCTGATTAATCAAGGATAATAAATCAAAAAATATATTATTGCCATGGAGTAGTTATGAAGTTTCCTTTAATCTTTTTTAAAACAAAGCAGTCCCTACAGCGACTCCCCGAACAGAATTTATATAGCTGGATGCATGAATTGAATAAATGGAAAGAAAAATGCATAGTCACAGGTGAACTTCATCGTCAAGAATGCCGAAAAGAAGCGGCAGAAAGGATAAACCGTGCTTTTTTGTCGAAGCAGAATGACATTGATTTATCTGGACTTAATTTAACTACTCAACCACCAGGGCTGCAAAACTTCACCTCTATCAATCTTGATGAGAACCAACTCAAACATTTTGATGCAACCAACTACGATAAACTCATCAACCTTAGTCTGAATAGTAATGCTCTTGAGTCTATAAATTTTCCTCAAGGCAGAAATGTAAGCATTAAACATATATCTGTGAATAATAATGCTCTCAGAAATATTGATATAGATGGGCTTTCATCAGTTACTTATTTTAGTGCGGCACATAATCAACTAGAGTTTGTGCAATTAGAATGTTGCGAAAGGCTGCAGTACCTGAATCTCAGCCACAATCAATTAACTGATATTGCTGCAGGAAATAAAGATGAACTCTTACTTCTGGATCTATCCCATAATAAACTAACAAGTTTACATAATGCCTTATTTCCCAACTTGAATATGTTACTTATCAACAACAACTTGCTTTCTGAAATTAAAATATTCTTTAGCAACTTCTGCAATGTACAGACATTAAACGCTGCGAACAATCAGTTGAAAAAAATAAACCTTCATTTCCTGACTTATCTTTCATCTATCAAAAGTTTAAGGCTGGACAATAATAAAATAACCCGCATTGACACTAAGAATACATCCGATATTGGAACTTTATTCCCCATAATAAAACAGAGCAAAAACTTAAATTTTTTAAATGTTTCTGGGAAGAACAATTGCCCTACTATGCAGCTCATGTTATTTAATTTGTTTTCCCCAGCACTTAAGCTTAATACTGGCCTGGCAATTCTTTCGCCTGGTGCATTTGAAGTTCACTCTGACGGAGTAGATGTGGATAACGAATTGTTTCACTATACTTTTAAAGAAGCATACACCCCATATAATATACACACTTATAAAACAGAAGAAGTTGTAAATCAGATGAATATAAAAATTAAAAATATGACCTTAGATGAAATAAACAATACTTACTGTAATAACGATTATTACAATGAGGCGATAAGAGAGGAACCGATAGACTTTCTGGACAGATCGTTTTCCTCCAGCTCATGGCCTTTTTAGTGAATAAATCATCACTAATTCTATAAGTGTCTGGTCTTATTAAGAATATAGTTAATATGCAACCCTTTAGATTCACGATCTGAAGGGTTGAAACATGGCATACGTTCAAAGATTAACCCCCGTTTGAAGGTTAGCCTGTTAGTTACATTTAGTAACACATATCTGTCTGCTTAATCCCCATTCTGCCCCCGCGGTTACACTTTCTTATCTATTCTTTCAATCAGCACTTCACCTAATTCATCCTTAATTCTAATAACTGGCTATTGCGCCTTACCTCCTGTTTTGTCTTTTTTTCATTACCAATGTGTACATGTGAGGAACAATATGGCACTGCAAAATGAGAAAAATAGTCGTTATCTTTTGCGCGACTGGAAACCAGAAAACCCGGCCTTCTGGGAAAATAAAGGAAAGCATATTGCACGAAGAAACCTCTGGATATCAGTCAGTTGTCTACTTCTTGCCTTCTGTGTCTGGATGCTATTTAGCGCAGTTACTGTTAATCTCAATAAAATCGGTTTTAATTTCACTACCGATCAACTCTTTTTATTAACCGCATTACCCTCCGTTTCTGGCGCATTATTGCGTGTCCCCTACTCCTTTATGGTGCCTATATTTGGTGGACGCCGATGGACGGTTTTTAGTACTGCAATCCTGATTATTCCTTGCGTCTGGCTCGGAATTGCCGTGCAGAATCCGAATACTCCTTTTGGGATATTTATCGTTATCGCTTTGCTATGCGGTTTTGCAGGTGCGAACTTTGCTTCGAGCATGGGCAATATCAGTTTCTTCTTCCCAAAAGCCAAACAAGGGAGCGCACTTGGGATTAATGGCGGATTAGGAAACTTAGGTGTAAGTGTGATGCAGCTGGTTGCACCGCTGGTCATTTTTGTACCCGTATTTGCCTTTCTCGGCGTCAATGGAGTACCGCAGGCCGACGGTTCGGTGATGTCGCTGGCGAATGCCGCATGGATTTGGGTGCCATTACTGGCGATTGCCACTATTGCCGCCTGGTTAGGGATGAATGATATCGCCAGTTCACGCGCGTCAATCGCCGATCAATTGCCTGTATTACAACGTCTGCATCTCTGGCTGCTCAGTCTTCTCTATCTCGCCACCTTCGGTTCGTTTATCGGTTTTTCTGCGGGTTTTGCCATGCTGGCGAAAACCCAGTTCCCGGATGTGAATATTCTGCGTCTGGCGTTCTTTGGCCCATTTATTGGTGCCATCGCGCGGTCGGTTGGTGGTGCTATTTCCGATAAATTCGGCGGCGTGCGGGTGACGTTGATCAACTTCATTTTTATGGCGATTTTCAGCGCCCTGCTGTTCCTTACCTTACCGGGCACAGGCTCCGGTAATTTCATCGCATTTTACGCCGTCTTTATGGGGCTGTTTCTGACCGCTGGTCTGGGAAGTGGTTCTACTTTCCAGATGATCGCTGTCATCTTTCGCCAGATAACGATTTATCGCGTCAAGATGAAAGGCGGCAGCGATGAACAGGCTCAGCGGGAAGCGGTCACCGAAACGGCGGCAGCATTGGGCTTTATCTCAGCCATTGGCGCAGTTGGAGGCTTTTTTATTCCGCAGGCGTTTGGCATGTCGCTCAATATGACCGGCTCGCCGGTAGGTGCGATGAAAGTGTTTTTGATCTTCTACATCGTTTGTGTGCTGCTGACCTGGCTGGTTTATGGTCGGCGGAAGTTCAGCCAAAAATAAGAAATCGATGCCTGACACGTCTTATCAGGCTACAACCGTGTCGCATCCGACAAGGCATCAGATCCCAATTCATTCCTGGAGCAGGAGTTATGTCATGAGTAAACTTTTGGATCGCTTTCGCTACTTCAAACAAAAGGGCGAAACATTTGCCGATGGTCACGGCCAGGTGATGCATAGCAACCGCGACTGGGAGGACAGCTATCGCCAGCGTTGGCAGTTCGACAAAATCGTGCGTTCCACTCACGGCGTTAACTGTACAGGCTCCTGTAGCTGGAAAATCTACGTTAAAAATGGCCTGGTGACCTGGGAAATCCAACAGACCGACTACCCGCGCACTCGCCCTGACCTGCCCAATCATGAACCTCGCGGCTGCCCGCGTGGTGCAAGTTACTCCTGGTATCTTTACAGCGCCAACCGACTGAAATACCCGCTAATACGTAAACGACTGATTGAACTGTGGCGCGAAGCGCTCAAGCAACACAGCGATCCGGTACTGGCGTGGGCATCGATTATGAATGATCCGCAAAAGTGCATGAGTTACAAGCAGATACGCGGACGCGGCGGTTTTATCCGCTCCAACTGGCAAGAGCTAAACCAGTTGATTGCTGCCGCTAACGTCTGGACCATCAAAACCTACGGCCCGGATCGCGTTGCCGGTTTCTCGCCGATTCCAGCCATGTCGATGGTTTCTTACGCCGCCGGAACACGCTATCTGTCGCTGTTAGGTGGCACCTGTTTAAGCTTCTACGACTGGTATTGCGACCTGCCGCCCGCCTCACCGATGACCTGGGGCGAACAAACCGACGTGCCAGAATCTGCCGACTGGTATAACTCCAGCTATATCATCGCCTGGGGGTCTAACGTACCGCAAACGCGCACACCAGACGCCCACTTCTTTACCGAAGTACGTTACAAAGGTACCAAAACTATCGCCATTACCCCGGACTACTCTGAAGTAGCCAAATTGTGCGACCAGTGGCTGGCACCGAAACAAGGCACTGATAGCGCCCTGGCAATGGCAATGGGCCATGTGATTTTAAAAGAGTTCCATCTCGATAATCCCAGCGACTATTTTATCAATTACTGCCGCCGCTATAGCGACATGCCGATGCTGGTAATGCTTGAACCGCGCGACGATGGCAGCTACGTTCCCGGACGGATGATCCGTGCATCTGACCTGGTGGATGGGTTGGGCGAAAGCAACAATCCGCAGTGGAAAACCGTGGCAGTTAATACTGCGGGTGAACTGGTGGTGCCTAACGGTTCGATTGGTTTTCGTTGGGGCGAAAAAGGCAAATGGAACCTGGAATCTATCGCCGCCGGAACAGAAACTGAGTTAGCGTTAACCTTGCTCGGTCAACACGACACTGTTGCAGGCGTGGCCTTCCCCTACTTTGGCGGCATTGAAAATCCACACTTTCGCAGCGTAAAACATGATCCCATACTGGTGCGCCAGCTTCCGGTGAAAAATCTGACGCTCGCCGATGGAAGCACTTGTCCGGTGGTTAGCGTTTATGATCTGGTACTGGCAAATTACGGCCTCGATCGCGGGCTGGAAGATGAAAACAGCGCGAAAGATTACGCTGAAATTAAACCTTACACCCCTGCCTGGGGCGAGCAAATTACCGGCGTACCGCGCCAGTATATTGAAACCATCGCCCGTGAATTTGCCGATACCGCCCATAAAACGCATGGGCGCTCGATGATTATCCTCGGTGCTGGCGTCAACCATTGGTATCACATGGACATGAACTACCGTGGGATGATCAACATGCTGATCTTCTGCGGTTGTGTCGGGCAAAGCGGTGGCGGCTGGGCACATTATGTCGGTCAGGAAAAACTGCGCCCGCAA
This sequence comes from Escherichia sp. HH41S, assembly GCF_009820115.1. Lineage (NCBI taxonomy): Bacteria > Pseudomonadati > Pseudomonadota > Gammaproteobacteria > Enterobacterales > Enterobacteriaceae > Escherichia > Escherichia sp. HH41S. Next base: position 8,911 of record NZ_VNXE01000004.1, on the reverse strand, counting down.
ACCGGCTGGCTGCCTCTGGCCTTTGCACTCGACTGGAACCGACCACCGCGCCAGATGAATAGCACCTCGTTTTTCTACAATCACTCCAGTCAATGGCGCTATGAAAAAGTCTCTGCTCAGGAGTTGCTCTCGCCGCTGGCCGATGCCAGCAAATACAGCGGTCATCTGATTGATTTCAACGTTCGCGCCGAACGTATGGGCTGGCTACCTTCTGCGCCGCAGCTGGGGCGTAACCCGCTCGGGATTAAAGCTGAAGCCGACAAGGCCGGATTATCCCCCACAGAATTAACCGCCCAGGCGCTGAAATCGGGCGATTTACGCATGGCCTGCGAACAACCCGATAGCGGCAGCAATCATCCGCGTAATTTGTTTGTCTGGCGTTCTAACCTGCTTGGCTCCTCCGGCAAAGGCCACGAATATATGCAGAAGTATCTGCTGGGAACCGAAAGTGGGATTCAGGGTGAGGAACTCGGTGCCAGCGACGGGATCAAACCAGAAGAAGTCGAGTGGCAAACTGCGGCGATTGAAGGCAAGCTCGACCTGCTGGTGACGCTCGATTTCCGTATGTCCAGTACCTGCCTGTTCTCCGATATCGTTCTGCCCACCGCCACCTGGTACGAAAAAGACGATATGAACACCTCGGATATGCATCCGTTTATTCATCCGCTTTCTGCGGCGGTCGATCCGGCGTGGGAATCACGCAGCGACTGGGAAATCTACAAAGGTATTGCCAAAGCATTTTCGCAAGTGTGCGTAGGGCATCTTGGCAAAGAAACCGACGTGGTATTACAACCCCTACTGCATGACTCTCCGGCAGAGCTTTCGCAGCCGTGTGAAGTGCTCGACTGGCGCAAAGGGGAATGCGATCTGATCCCGGGTAAAACCGCGCCCAATATTGTAGCGGTGGAACGCGACTACCCTGCTACCTATGATCGCTTTACCTCGCTCGGGCCATTGATGGACAAACTTGGCAACGGCGGTAAAGGGATTTCGTGGAATACCCAGGATGAAATCGATTTCCTCGGCAAACTCAATTACACCAAGCGTGATGGCCCGGCACAGGGGCGACCGCTGATTGACACCGCCATTGACGCATCAGAAGTGATTCTGGCGCTGGCACCGGAAACCAACGGTCATGTTGCAGTCAAAGCGTGGCAGGCGCTGGGCGAGATCACCGGACGCGAACATACCCATCTGGCGCTGCACAAAGAGGACGAAAAGATCCGCTTTCGCGATATTCAGGCACAGCCGCGTAAAATTATCTCCAGCCCCACATGGTCCGGTCTGGAAAGCGATCACGTCTCCTATAACGCGGGATACACCAACGTTCATGAGTTAATTCCGTGGCGCACGCTGTCGGGACGCCAGCAGCTTTATCAGGATCATCCGTGGATGCGTGCCTTTGGTGAAAGTCTGGTGGCTTATCGCCCGCCTATCGACACCCGTAGCGTCAGCGAAATGCGCCAGATACCGCCAAACGGCTTCCCGGAAAAAGCACTTAACTTCCTGACGCCGCACCAGAAATGGGGCATTCACTCAACCTACAGTGAAAACCTGCTAATGCTGACGCTCTCTCGCGGTGGACCGATTGTCTGGATCAGCGAAACCGATGCCCGTGAATTGACCATTGTCGATAACGACTGGGTGGAAGTGTTTAACGCCAACGGCGCGCTGACTGCCCGCGCGGTAGTCAGCCAACGTGTACCGCCGGGTATGACCATGATGTATCACGCTCAGGAACGCATTATGAATATTCCTGGTTCGGAAGTAACCGGCATGCGCGGCGGCATTCATAACTCGGTCACCCGCGTTTGTCCGAAACCAACGCATATGATTGGCGGTTACGCGCAGCTGGCCTGGGGCTTTAACTACTACGGCACCGTCGGCTCGAACCGCGACGAATTCATCATGATCCGCAAGATGAAAAACGTTAACTGGCTCGATGATGAAGGTCGCGATCAGGTACAGGAGGCGAAAAAATGAAAATACGTTCGCAAGTCGGCATGGTGCTTAACCTCGATAAATGTATCGGCTGCCATACCTGTTCGGTGACCTGTAAAAACGTCTGGACCGGACGCGAAGGCATGGAGTACGCATGGTTTAACAACGTCGAAACCAAACCGGGCATTGGTTATCCGAAAAACTGGGAAGATCAGGAAGAGTGGCAAGGCGGCTGGGTGCGTGATGTGAATGGCAAGATACGCCCGCGTCTGGGCAGCAAAATGGGCGTAATAACCAAAATCTTCGCCAACCCGGTGGTGCCGCAGATTGATGATTACTACGAACCTTTCACCTTCGACTACGAACATTTACATAGCGCGCCAGAAGGTAAACACATTCCTACTGCCCGCCCGCGTTCGCTGATTGACGGCAAACGGATGGACAAAGTGATCTGGGGGCCAAACTGGGAAGAACTGCTGGGCGGTGAGTTCGAAAAACGCGCTCGCGACCGCAACTTTGACGCCATGCAAAAGGAGATGTACGGTCAGTTTGAAAACACGTTCATGATGTACCTGCCGCGCCTGTGCGAACACTGCCTCAACCCCAGCTGTGTGGCGACCTGTCCCAGCGGCGCGATCTACAAACGCGAAGAAGACGGTATTGTGCTCATCGACCAGGACAAATGCCGTGGCTGGCGTTTGTGCATTAGCGGTTGTCCGTACAAAAAAATCTACTTCAACTGGAAAAGCGGTAAGTCAGAAAAATGCATCTTCTGTTATCCGCGAATTGAGTCCGGTCAACCGACCGTTTGCTCAGAAACCTGCGTGGGTCGTATTCGCTATCTTGGCGTGCTGCTTTACGACGCCGACCGCATCGAGGAAGCGGCGAGCACCGAACGCGAGGTTGATCTCTACGAACGTCAGTGCGAAGTGTTCCTCGATCCGCACGATCCCTCAGTGATCGAAGAAGCCCTGAAACAAGGTATTCCACAAAACGTGATTGAAGCTGCCCAGCGTTCACCAGTCTACAAAATGGCGATGGACTGGAAACTGGCGTTACCGCTGCACCCTGAATACCGCACCCTGCCGATGGTCTGGTACGTTCCTCCGCTGTCACCGATTCAGTCCTATGCAGATGCGGGCGGCTTGCCGAAAAGCGAAGGCGTGCTGCCCGCCATCGAAAGCCTGCGTATTCCGGTGCAATATCTCGCCAATATGTTGAGTGCCGGTGATACCGGTCCGGTACTGCGGGCGCTGAAACGGATGATGGCGATGCGCCACTATATGCGTTCACAAACCGTGGAAGGTGTTACCGATACCCGCGCCATTGACGAAGTAGGCCTGAGCGTCGCCCAGGTCGAAGAGATGTATCGCTACCTCGCCATTGCCAACTATGAAGACCGTTTTGTCATTCCAACCAGTCATCGGGAAATGGCGGGTGATGCCTTCGCAGAACGCAACGGCTGCGGCTTCAGCTTTGGCGACGGTTGCCACGGCTCAGACAGCAAATTCAACCTGTTCAACAGTAGCCGTATCGATGCCATCAACATTACCGAAGTGCGCGATAAAGCGGAGGGAGAATAATGCAGATCCTCAAAGTGATCGGCCTGTTGATGGAGTACCCGGACGAGCTGTTGTGGGAGTGTAAGGACGACGCGCTGGCATTAATCCGCCGCGACGCGTCGATGCTCACCGATTTTGCACTCGACCTGCTCAACGCGCCGCTGCTGGATAAACAGGCCGAATGGTGTGAAGTGTTCGACCGCGGGCGCACCACGTCGCTGCTGCTGTTCGAACATGTTCATGCCGAATCCCGCGATCGAGGCCAGGCAATGGTGGACCTGCTGGCGGAGTATGAAAAGGTCGGTCTGCAACTGGATTGTCGGGAACTGCCCGATTATCTGCCGCTGTACCTGGAGTACTTAAGTGTGCTGCCGGACGATCAGGCAAAAGAAGGCTTGCTCAACGTTGCGCCGATCCTCGCCCTGCTTGGCGGACGCTTAAAACAACGCGAGACACCGTGGTACGCGTTATTTGACGCCCTTTTGCAACTGGCAGGAAGTCCCCTGTCAAGTGACAGTGTCACAAAACAAATTCGTAGTGAAGAGCGTGACGACACCCGCCAGGCGCTGGATGCGGTGTGGGAAGAAGAACAGGTGAAGTTTATTGAAGATAACGCCACGGCGTGTGACAGCTCGCCGCTTAATCAATATCAGCGACGCTTTAGCCAGGATGTCGCGCCACAATATGTCGACATCAGTGCGGGAGGTGGGAAATGATTCAGTATCTGAACGTCTTTTTTTACGATATCTACCCATACATTTGTGCGACGGTGTTTTTCCTTGGCAGCTGGCTGCGCTATGACTACGGGCAGTACACCTGGCGCGCCTCCTCGAGCCAGATGCTCGATAAACGCGGGATGGTGATATGGTCGAATCTGTTCCATATCGGCATTCTGGGGATCTTCTTCGGGCACCTGTTCGGCATGTTAACGCCGCACTGGATGTACGCGTGGTTTTTGCCAGTGGCAGCGAAACAACTCATGGCGATGGTGCTCGGCGGTATTTGCGGTGTGTTGACGTTGATTGGCGGTGCAGGACTGCTGTGGCGCAGGCTGACAAATCAGCGTGTGCGTGCTACTTCCACCACGCCGGATATCATCATCATGAGCATATTGCTGATCCAATGTTTGTTGGGGCTAAGTACCATACCGTTTTCAGCACAGTATCCTGATGGTAGCGAAATGATGAAACTGGTGGGTTGGGCGCAAAGTATCGTCACTTTCCGTGGAGGATCGTCAGAAATGCTTAACGGCGTAGCGTTCGTCTTCCGCCTGCATCTGGTATTGGGAATGACCATCTTCCTGCTCTTCCCGTTCACCAGATTGGTGCATGTGTGGAGCGCGCCGTTTGAGTACTTTACTCGTCGGTATCAGATTGTGCGTTCGCGGCGATAATTTTCACCCTGGCCGGATAGCCCTTCGCTCTCCGGCCACTTGCAGGCTATGATAGTTCTCCAGCCACAGGAGAACGTTAATGAAACCGCAGGTTTATCACGTCGATGCTTTTACCTCACAACCGTTTCGCGGCAATTCTGCCGGTGTTGTTTTCCCCGCCGATAATCTCAGTGAAGCGCAAATGCAGCTTATTGCGCGGGAGCTAGGCCATTCGGAAACTGCTTTTCTGCTGCACAGTGACGACAGCGATGTGCGCATTCGCTACTTTACGCCAAAGGTTGAAGTGCCAATTTGCGGTCACGCGACGGTGGCAGCGCACTATGTACGTGCAAAGGTGTTAGATTTAGGAAATTGCACGGTCTGGCAAACGTCACTGGCAGGAAAACATCGCGTGACTATCGAAAAGCACAACGATGATTATCGTATTTCGCTGGAACAAGGTACGCCGGGCTTTGAGCCACCGCTGGAAGGTGAAACACGTGCGGCGATTATCAACGCGCTTCATCTCACTGAGGACGATATTCTGCCAGGCTTGCCGATCCAAGTGGCAACCACAGGACACTCAAAAGTGATGATTCCACTGAAACCGGAAGTGGATATCGACGCCCTTTCGCCTGACCTTGCTGCGCTGACCGCAATCAGCAAGCAGATTGGCTGCAATGGTTTTTTCCCGTTCCAGATCCGCCCTGGCAAAAATGAAACCGATGGTCGTATGTTCTCACCAGCGATAGGTATTGTGGAAGATCCGGTGACCGGGAATGCCAATGGCCCGATGGGCGCATGGTTGGTACATCACAACTTACTACCCCACGATGGCAGCGTGTTGCGTGTTAAAGGCCATCAGGGGCGCGCATTGGGGCGTGATGGTGTAATTGATGTGACGGTGACAATTCGAGATAACCAACCGGAGAAAGTCACCATTTCTGGCACAGCGGTGATTCTTTTCCATGCTGAATGGGCCATTGATTTTTGATACCGTTGCCTGATGCGCTTCGCTTATCAGGCCTACAACCGGGCTAATGTGGGCCGGTTGTAGGCGTTTACGCCGCATCCGGCCCCTGGCACAAACTATTTCCCCGCCTCCGGATGCGTATCAAACGCCGCCATCACCAACGCCAGTTCATCCACGGTAAAGCCATGCTTTGCGTCACCTACGCCCAGACCAAACTGCTCCTGCATCACGGCATATAACGACGCCACATCCGCTAGATTTCGCTGCTCCACCGCGTGCCCATTTTCATAATGGGTAAAATGAAAATTGGTCAGTGTCAGTTTGCCACCGTCCGGCAAATGGCGGCACATCAGCAAATGATGGCGAAAATGCGATTGCGGCCAGTGCGCAGACCAGAAATTGCCCATTACATAATCGCTTTGTTGCTGCTCGCAGAGATCAAAACGGTACATCGACTGCCAGTGCTGATGATGATTAAACTGCAACACCCAATCATCACCCTCCTGTAACAACCGATACTCTCCGTGTGGCGTGATCTGCACGAGATCGGGAACTAAACGAATCGGCGCGGTTAGCGTCTGTCCACCGAAACCGACATCAGCAATCCATTTTTCCCCTTCCAGTTCCACCAACAACAAACGATGGGTGCGCGGCGGTAATGCTGGCGGATTAGATAACACTACGCGCCCTAACAGACTGCGTACCTGAAAACCCAGCTCGCGTAACACCCGCTCAAACACGCCATTCTGCTCAAAGCAGTAACCACCACGCCGGGCGAGCACCAATTTCTCTTCCAGCGATTGATCATCAAGCTGCATTTCCCTCGGCAGCAGAACATCGAGATTTTTAAATGGAATGGTGCAATTGTGTTTCAGGTGTAATGCACGAAGCGTATCGATATTGACCGCAGCCGCTCCCGACCAGTTAATGCGGGCAAAATAATGATTCAGAATGGGCGTCATCAGGCGTTTCCGTTTGTGGTTTTCTCAATTTATAACCTGGAATAGACGCCGCACCGGCTATTTTGTGCGATCGCGGACATGCATCACGTTCGCAAATCGCCAATCCCGTTAATTTCGTTACTTATTGCGTTACGAGCTACGCTTTTAAAACAACCTTCTTAGCGAGGCGATACCGTGAGCCGATTCATCCCCGTCGAATTACACCATGCCAGCCGTCTGTTAAACCACGGCCCCACAGTTTTGATAACAACTTTTGATGAAAAATCACAGCGACGTAATGTGATGGCTGCGGCCTGGTCGATGCCGGTGGAGTTTGAACCGCCACGCATAGCGATTGTGGTAGATAAATCGACATGGACCAGGGAGTTGATTGAGCGTAACGGTAAATTTGGCATTGTAGTCCCAGGTGTTGCAGCGACTAACTGGACGTGGGCGGTGGGAAGTGTCTCGGGTCGTGAAGAAGATAAATTTAATTGCTATGGCATTCCGGTTGTGAAAGGTCCGGTGCTTGGATTGCCGCTGGTTGAAGAGAAATGTCTGGCATGGATGGAGTGTCGATTGCTACCAGCGACTTCTGCGCAAGAAAAATACGATACGCTATTTGGCGAAGTGGTATCGGCAGCGGCAGACGCACGAGTATTTGTCGAAGGCCGCTGGCAGTTTGATGATGACAAACTCAATACACTACATCATTTAGGTGCTGGCACGTTTGTTACCAGCGGCAAGCGAGTCACCGCGGGATAAAGAATCATATGCAGCAACCAAGTTGCTTAAGCAATTTTCCATATGAGTTAAAAACATATTTTATCTCACGATTGCATATTTTTAGTGAAGATTAATTTATCCTCACCAACATCATAGTAATTGCGTATTATCGCCTCATTGATAAAGCCCTGTTTTGTATAAAATGCGCGGGCGGCACTAAAATCGATATGGCTAGAGATCTCTACTAAAAGTAGTCTTGCGTGATTGGGACAGGTCAAGAAAAAGCAGTTTTGCAGTTTTTTATTTCAGGGCACAGTTGCGAAAATTGAATACCGTATGGACTAATGTGAGAAAATTCCGAGGTATGACTGTTTTGATATAGTGGACAATCAAGCGTCTCGAATTAACAATGAATTTCAGGTGCCAAGCCTTACAATTTGTAGCATGACGGATATAGGACAACATTAGGAAATCGGACAGAAAATTCATTATAATAAAATGACAACTTATCTCTTTCTCTCACGTTCTGTGAAATTTCACAAAAGTATAAACTGAGCCAATATGCCTTTATATATAAAAAATACTCATGTTTATTATTATCGGAAAAAGCCAAGATTTGATTAAGGCCATCAAAAATATCTTTCTCATGATCTATATGTACTCTTGATGATTTTACAATATCTTTTAATTCGCGGTAAATCTTATTAAATAGCGCAACCGATTCACTGTTATTGAATCCATAGTTGATAAAAAGACATGATTTAACATCCGATATTAGTAAGTCGTCATAATCTATCTCAATTCCACACAATTTCACGATATACTCAGCTATAGTATTACTTTGCAAGGACTCAACAACTGACAGTAAAACAGATGGATGCAATAATATTTCAAGAAGACTTCTGTCGATATTTTTATACACATTTATTGCAAATTCATCACTCGTCCCATCGATGATGTCAGATATTAAAAAAAATACATACTCGGGGAGTTCATACCACATATTAATTTTAATAATATCACGACACATATCTTCTAACTGTTGTAATCTATTACCTTTATTCATAACAACCTTAATATTATATGGAATCTTTGGCGGAATCTTCTTACTCCGCGGAATTTTACTAAAGCTTTGTTAGATAAAATATGCGTATCACTGACAGCATGTTATTAATTCACTCTGGTGTTATTTGACAAAAATACCCCCTCCTGTTTTCACCTCTTTGTATTTATGATAATTAAGGGGAGTGCTAATTTAATATAAACACCCAGGGCAAGATTACGAAAGCCCGCTCCCCGCAAGGACTGACGCCAGGTAGTTTCTGTCCATGGCTGCTTTTCGCATCTTACGTCTTAACCCTGCCTTGAATACCTTATCATTCGTCAAAATATTAAT
>NZ_VNXE01000100.1:0-284 GCF_009820115.1 Escherichia sp. HH41S | reverse complement strand
TTGGTGGGTCGTGCAGGATTCGAACCTGCGACCAATTGATTAAAAGTCAACTGCTCTACCAACTGAGCTAACGACCCTTTGCGGGATTATGCTGCTTTAATCATTCAGGATGGTGGGTCGTGCAGGATGACTCGACTTCGTCTCGCCCTTCGGGCCGTTGCTGACGCAACGTTATCCTTCACATTCTCTACCAGTAACCACCTTTAAATTGGTGGGTCGTGCAGGATTCGAACCTGCGACCAATTGATTAAAAGTCAACTGCTCTACCAACTGAGCTAACGACC
>NZ_VNXE01000010.1:0-45873 GCF_009820115.1 Escherichia sp. HH41S | reverse complement strand
GTCGCAGGTTCGAATCCTGCACGACCCACCAATGTAAAAAAGCGCCCTAAAGGCGCTTTTTTGCTATCTGCGATATTCAAAGATTCGAACCTGCTGCAGGTTCGAGTAGAGCGCAGCGAAACAACGGAGCCGCTTGCGGCGACGGCCCGAAGGGCGAGCGAAGTGAGTCATCCTGCACGACCCACCAATGTAAAAAAGCGCCCTAAAGGCGCTTTTTTGCTATTCAGGCATCTCTCAATTTCAATTCTTGACCCTGATGACATACTCCGCGCTTGCTGCGTAAACGACTCTACGTCGGAGGAATAAGACGCAAAGTGTGGCATTCGTCATCTCATACGTATTTCGAGTGACTTTTCCCCACCATTCGACTATCTTGTTTAGCATATAAAACAAATCATGCCGATAATAGCGAATATCACGCTTATGTCGGTTTTAATGTTAAGCCTGTAAAACGAGATGGTAAGATGAGCGTGATGTTTGATCCTGAAGCGGCGATTTATCCTTTCCCCCCGAAGCCGACGCCGTTAAGTATTGATGAAAAAGCGTATTACCGTGAGAAGATAAAACGTCTGCTAAAAGAACGTAATGCGGTGATGGTTGCCCACTACTATACCGATCCCGAAATTCAACAACTGGCAGAAGAAACGGGTGGCTGTATTTCTGATTCTCTGGAAATGGCGCGCTTCGGTGCAAAGCATCCCGCTTCTACGTTGTTAGTCGCTGGGGTGAGATTTATGGGAGAAACCGCCAAAATTCTCAGTCCGGAAAAAACAATTCTGATGCCGACACTTCAGGCTGAATGTTCACTGGATCTCGGCTGCCCTGTTGAAGAATTTAACGCATTTTGCGATGCCCATCCCGATCGTACTGTCGTCGTCTACGCCAACACTTCTGCTGCGGTAAAAGCGCGCGCAGATTGGGTGGTAACTTCAAGCATTGCCGTCGAACTTATTGATCATCTGGATAGTTTGGGTGAAAAAATCATCTGGGCACCCGACAAACATCTGGGGCGTTACGTGCAAAAACAGACGGGCGCAGACATTTTATGCTGGCAGGGTGCCTGCATTGTGCATGATGAGTTTAAGACTCAGGCGTTAACCCGCTTGCAAGAAGAATACCCGGATGCTGCCATACTGGTGCATCCAGAATCACCGCAAGCTATTGTAGATATGGCGGATGCGGTCGGTTCCACCAGTCAACTGATCACTGCTGCGAAAACATTGCCACATCAGCGGCTTATCGTAGCAACCGATCGGGGTATTTTCTACAAAATGCAGCAGGCAGTGCCAGATAAAGAGTTACTGGAAGCACCAACCGCAGGCGAGGGTGCTACCTGCCGCAGCTGCGCGCATTGTCCGTGGATGGCGATGAATGGCCTTCAGGCCATCGCAGAGGCATTAGAACAGGAAGAAAGCAATCACGAGGTTCATGTTGATGAAAGGCTGCGAGAGAGGGCGCTGGTGCCGCTTAATCGTATGCTGGATTTTGCGGCTACACTACGTGGATAACTGATAATAAGGCGTCAGGTTACGCTTTGGGGGAAAGATGGATTTTTTTAGTGTGCAGAATATCCTGGTACATATACCAATAGGAGCAGGCGGTTATGATCTCTCATGGATCGAAGCGGTAGGCACGATCGCCGGGTTGCTGTGTATTGGCCTTGCCAGTCTGGAGAAGATCAGCAACTACTTCTTTGGTCTGATCAACGTTACCTTGTTTGGCATTATTTTCTTTCAGATTCAGCTGTATGCCAGCCTGCTATTACAGGTGTTTTTCTTTGCCGCGAATATTTACGGTTGGTATGCGTGGTCGCGACAAACCAGTCAGAACGAGGCGGAGTTGAAAATTCGCTGGTTGCCATTGCCGAAGGCGCTCAGCTGGTTGGCGGTTTGCGTTGTTTCGATTGGTCTGATGACGGTATTTATCAATCCGGTGTTTGCATTTTTGACCCGCGTGGCAGTCATGATCATGCAAGCATTAGGATTACAGGTTGCGATGCCTGAACTGCAACCGGACGCTTTCCCGTTCTGGGATTCATGCATGATGGTGTTATCTATCGTGGCAATGATTCTGATGACGCGTAAGTATGTGGAAAACTGGCTATTGTGGGTGATTATTAACGTGATTAGCGTCGTTATTTTTGCACTTCAGGGCGTTTACGCCATGTCTCTGGAGTACATCATCCTGACCTTTATTGCCCTCAACGGCAGCCGGATGTGGATCAACAGCGCACGCAAAAGAGGTTCACGCGCGCTGTCCCATTAATGATGATGATGTGAATGGCCAGACACCCCTTCATTCAGGTGGCAGTCTGGCCCATGACAAGGTTGATATTCCATCTGGATGGTGGCGTGTGCAATCTGATAGTGATCCATCAGATAATGTTGGATCTGATCCAACAACGCGTCGTGATCGTGTGGCGGGATCACCTGTACATGCAGTGTCATCACTGGCTTTTCACCCACCATCCAAACATGCACATGGTGTACATTACGGACTTCCGGAATTTCCCGGCACATGCGGCGTTTCATTTCAGCAATATCCAGCGAAACGGGCGCACCTTCAAGTAATTCATTCACGCTATCTTTCAACAGTCGCCAGGCGCTACGCAGAACCAGAAGCGACACCAGTATCGAGAGAATGGGGTCTGCAGGTGTCCAGCCGGTCCAGATAATAATCAACGCGGCAATAATAGCCCCAACCGAACCCAGTAGGTCCCCGAGAACATGCAGTGCCGCTGCGCGCACGTTGAGGTTTTTCTCTTCGCTGCCGTGATGAAGTAACCAGAAAGAAAGTATATTGGCCAGCAACCCAGCCACGGCAATTGCCATCATCATGCCACCCTCGACCGGACGAGGCGTGCGGAAGCGTTCTATCGCCTCCCAGACAATCAAAATGGTAATCACCACCAGGGCGATGGCATTCACAAACGCCGCGAGCGTGGTCAATCTTAGCCAACCGAAAGTGTGGCGAATGGTGGGAGGACGACGGGAGAATTGCACTGCGAGTAGGGCGAAAAGCAGGGCGGCAGTATCGGTCAACATATGACCCGCATCGGCCAGCAATGCCAGAGAACCGGAAAGAAAACCACCAATGACTTCTACGAGCATAAACCCGGCAGTCACGCCGAAAGCATACAACAAGCGACGAGCATTATTATCTTCTGGCAGGTGTGAGGAAGTGTGTGAGTGTGAGTGCGCCATGACGAGTCATCCCTTAATTATTCTCACTTAACTTTATGACATCATACTGCTTTTAGAAGGGAAAAATTAAAAGGGAGAGACTCCGCTCTCCCATTATTGGCTATTTCGCAGGGTTACTGCGTGGTACCGTCGGTTTTGGTATCGACATCATTGTTGATGCCATCACCGGTTTGGACTTTTTTATTGATATCCGGGCAGCGACCATCTTTGCACATGGTGTTCTTGTGCTCTTCATCTTTGGTCATGCCGTCATTGTTCATTGAAGAACCATCCGGATGCAGCATTGTGCCGCCAGAACCGGTATTTACCCCGTTATTGTCGACGTTATTTGGCGCGACATTTTCACGGGCATCAGGGGCTACCTGGCCCGCATCAGCTGCGGCGTTTGCCTGGCCGTTATTGCTTTGCGCTCCGCTATCGGCAGCCAGTGCGGCTCCGCTGGCAAGGCTTAGAGTGGCAGTCAGAAATAGTGTGGCCAGTTTTGTCATTTTCATAGGATGCTCCTGTTATGGTCGTTATGTCGGATAACCTCTTCCAACAGTGCATTTGCAGGTGAATATAAGGCAATGGTTTAAGATTTCAGCCAGGTTATAAAACGCAGCAGAGAATCTTGAAATATTTAACAAACAAAGGAGTTACAGTTAGAAATTGTAGGAGAGATCTCGTTTTTCGCGACAATCTGGCGTTTTTCTTGCTAATTCCAGGATTAATCCGTTCATAGTGTAAAACCCCGTTTACACATTCTGACGGAAGATATAGATTGGAAGTATTGCATTCACTAAGATAAGTATGGCAACACTGGAACAGACATGAATTATCAGAACGACGATTTACGCATCAAAGAAATCAAAGAGTTACTTCCTCCTGTCGCATTGCTGGAAAAATTCCCTGCTACTGAAAATGCCGCGAATACGGTTGCCCATGCCCGAAAAGCGATCCATAAGATCCTGAAAGGTAATGATGATCGCCTGTTGGTGGTGATTGGTCCGTGTTCTATTCATGATCCCGTCGCGGCTAAAGAGTATGCCACTCGCTTGCTGGCGCTGCGTGAAGAGCTGCAAGATGAGCTGGAAATCGTGATGCGCGTCTATTTTGAAAAGCCGCGTACCACGGTGGGCTGGAAAGGGCTGATTAACGATCCGCATATGGATAACAGCTTCCAGATCAACGACGGTCTGCGTATTGCCCGTAAATTGCTGCTTGATATTAACGACAGCGGTTTGCCAGCAGCGGGTGAATTTCTCGATATGATCACCCCACAATATCTCGCGGACCTGATGAGTTGGGGGGCAATTGGCGCACGTACTACGGAATCGCAGGTGCACCGCGAACTGGCGTCTGGTCTTTCTTGTCCGGTCGGCTTCAAAAATGGCACCGACGGTACGATTAAAGTGGCTATCGATGCCATTAATGCCGCCGGTGCGCCGCACTGCTTCCTGTCCGTAACGAAATGGGGGCATTCGGCGATTGTGAATACCAGCGGTAACGGCGATTGCCATATCATTCTGCGCGGTGGTAAAGAGCCTAACTACAGCGCGAAGCACGTTGCTGAAGTGAAAGAAGGGCTGAACAAAGCAGGCCTGCCAGCACAGGTGATGATCGATTTCAGCCATGCTAACTCGTCGAAACAATTCAAAAAGCAGATGGATGTTTGTGCTGACGTTTGCCAGCAGATTGCCGGTGGCGAAAAGGCCATTATTGGCGTGATGGTGGAAAGCCATCTGGTGGAAGGCAATCAGAGCCTCGAGAGTGGGGAACCGCTGGCCTATGGCAAGAGCATCACCGATGCCTGCATTGGCTGGGAAGATACCGATGCTCTGTTACGTCAACTGGCGAATGCAGTAAAAGCGCGTCGCGGGTAAAGTTTAATTGTCGGATGCGCCGTCACAGTGGTTATCCGATGAATCACCGTAGGCCTGATAAGACGCGCAGCGTCGCATCAGGCAATGTGCTCCATTGTTAGCAACAAAAAAGCCGACTCACTTGCAGTCGGCTTTCTCATTTTTAAGCGAATGACGTTTACTTCGCTTTACCCTGGTTAGCAACGGCCGCTGCTTTCGCCGCGATCTCGTCAGCATTACCCAGATAATAGCGTTTCAGCGGTTTGAAATTCTCGTCGAATTCATAAACCAGTGGTACGCCAGTCGGGATATTCAGCTCAAGAATCTCTTCTTCGCTCATATTATCGAGATATTTCACCAGCGCACGTAACGAGTTACCGTGTGCGGCGATGATCACGCGCTCACCGCTCTTCATTCGCGGCAGAATAGTTTCATTCCAGTAAGGGATCACGCGGTCAATGGTCAGCGCCAGGCTTTCCGTCAGTGGCAGCTCTTTCTCGCTCAGCTTCGCGTAACGTGGATCGTGGCCCGGATAACGCTCATCATCTTTAGTCAGTTCCGGCGGAGTTACCGCAAAACCACGACGCCACTGTTTCACCTGCTCGTCGCCATACTTTTCAGCAGTTTCCGCTTTGTTCAGACCCTGCAACGCACCGTAGTGACGTTCGTTCAGTTTCCAGGATTTCTCAACGGGCAGCCATGCCTGATCCAGTTCGTCCAGCACATTCCACAGGGTATGGATAGCGCGTTTCAGCACAGAGGTGTAAGCAAAATCAAAGCTGTAACCTTCCTCTTTCAGCAGCTTACCAGCTGCTTTTGCTTCGCTTACGCCTTTCTCAGACAGATCCACGTCGTACCAACCGGTGAAACGGTTTTCTTTGTTCCACTGACTTTCGCCATGACGAACCAGAACCAGCTTAGTTACAGCCATATACTTACTCCTCAAATCATCTTTTAATGATAATAATTCTCATTATATTGCCGTGACGAAGCAACAGCAATGCTTACGCATAACCATAGCGAAAATAGTGTCGCAGTGTAAGGTTGTTGTGAATATTGAGTTGCAAATATGTCGGTGTTTGCTGGTGATTTGAACAATATGAGGATAAAGCCCTCATGACGAGGGCTTAACATTACTCAGCAATAAACTGATATTCCGTCAGGCTGGAATACTCTTCGCCAGGACGCAGGAAACAGTCCGGTTGCGGCCATTCAGGGTGGTTCGGGCTGTCCGGCAGAAACTCGCTTTCCAACGCCAGCCCTTGCCAGTCGGCGTAAGGTTCGGTTCCCCGCGACGGTGTGCCGCCGAGGAAGTTGCCGGAGTAGAATTGCAGAGCCGGAGCGGTGGTGTAGACCTTCAGCTGCAATTTTTCATCTGCTGACCAGACATGCGCCGCCACTTTCTTGCCATCGCCTTTGGCCTGTAACAAGAACGCATGATCGTAACCTTTCACTTTGCGCTGTTCGTCGTCGGCAAGAAACTCACTGGCGATGATTTTGGCGCTGCGGAAATCAAAAGATGTTCCGGCGACAGATTTCAGACCGTCGTGCGGAATACCGGCTTCATCAACCGGCAGATATTCGTCCGCCAGAATCTGCAACTTGTGATTGCGCACGTCAGACTGCTCGCCGTCGAGGTTGAAATAGACGTGATTAGTCATATTCACCGGGCAAGGTTTATCAACTGTGGCGCGATAAGTAATGGAGATACGGTTATCGTCGGTCAGACGATACTGCACTGTCGCGCCGAGATTCCCCGGAAAGCCTTGATCGCCGTCTTCTGAACTCAGGGCAAATAGCACCTGACGATCGTTCTGATTTACAATCTGCCAGCGACGTTTGTCGAACCCTTCCGGGCCGCCGTGCAGCTGGTTAACGCCCTGACTTGGCGAAAGCGTCACGGTTTCACCGTCAAAGGTATAACGGCTATTGGCGATGCGGTTGGCATAACGACCAATAGAGGCCCCCAGAAACGCGGCCTGATCCTGATAGCATTCCGGGCTGGCGCAGCCAAGCAGCGCCTCGCGGACGCTGCCATCGGAAAGCGGAATACGGGCGGAAAGTAAAGTCGCACCCCAGTCCATCAGCGTGACTACCATCCCTGCGTTGTTCCGCAAAGTTAACAGTCGGTACGGCTGACCATCGGGTGCCAGTGCGGGAGTTTCGTTCAGCACTGTCCTGCTCCTTGTGATGGTTTACAAACGTAAAAAGTCTCTTTAATACCTGTTTTTGCTTCATATTGTTCAGCGACAGCCTGCTGTACGGCAGGCACCAGCTCTTCCGGGATCAGTGCGACGATACAGCCGCCAAATCCGCCGCCGGTCATGCGTACGCCACCTTTGTCGCCAATCACAGCTTTGACGATTTCTACCAGAGTGTCAATTTGCGGCACGGTGATTTCGAAATCATCGCGCATAGAAGCATGAGACTCCGCCATCAACTCGCCCATACGTTTCAGGTCGCCTTGCTCCAGTGCGCTGGCTGCTTCAACGGTACGGGCGTTTTCAGTCAGGATATGACGCACGCGTTTCGCCACGATCGGGTCCAGTTCATGTGCAACAGCGTTGAACTCCTCAATAGTGACATCGCGCAGGGCTGGCTGCTGGAAGAAACGCGCGCCGGTTTCGCACTGTTCACGACGGGTGTTGTATTCGCTGCCAACCAGGGTACGTTTGAAGTTACTGTTGATGATGACGACAGCCACACCTTTCGGCATGGAAACCGCTTTGGTGCCCAGTGAGCGGCAATCGATCAGCAAGGCATGATCTTTTTTGCCGAGCGCGGAAATCAGCTGATCCATGATCCCACAGTTACAGCCAACAAACTGGTTTTCTGCTTCCTGGCCGTTAAGTGCGATTTGTGCGCCGTCCAGCGGCAGATGATAAAGTTGCTGCAATACGGTTCCGACCGCGACTTCCAGTGAAGCGGAAGAACTTAACCCTGCACCCTGCGGCACATTGCCGCTGATCACCATGTCCACGCCGCCAAAGTTGTTGTTACGCAGTTGCAGATGTTTCACTACGCCACGGACGTAGTTAGCCCATTGATAGTTTTCATGTGCGACAATAGGCGCATCAAGGGAAAACTCGTCAAGCTGATTTTCATAATCGGCTGCCATCACGCGAACGTTACGGTCATCACGTGGCGCACAGCTAATGACGGTTTGATAATCAATTGCGCAGGGCAGAACGAAACCGTCGTTGTAGTCGGTGTGTTCGCCAATAAGATTCACGCGGCCAGGCGCCTGAATGGTATGAGTGGCAGGGTAGCCAAATGCATTGGCAAACAGAGATTGTGTTTTTTCTTTCAGACTCATTTCTTACACTCCGGATTCGCGAAAATGGATATCGCTGACTGCGCGCAAACGCTCTGCTGCCTGTTCTGCCGTCAGATCACGCTGGGTTTCTGCCAGCATTTCATAACCAACCATAAATTTACGTACGGTGGCGGAGCGCAATAGAGGTGGATAAAAGTGCGCGTGTAGCTGCCAGTGTTTATTCTCTTCGCCATTAAACGGTGCGCCGTGCCAGCCCATAGAGTAGGGGAAGGAGCACTGGAAGAGGTTGTCATAACGACTGGTCAGCTTTTTCAACGCCAGCGCCAAATCGCTGCGCTGGGCGTCGGTCAAATCGGTGATCCGCAAAACGTGGGCTTTGGGCAGCAGTAGCGTTTCGAACGGCCAGGCAGCCCAGTAAGGCACAACGGCTAACCAGTGTTCGGTTTCGACAACGGTACGGCTACCGTCTGCCAGCTCGCGCTGAACATAATCCACCAGCATTGGCGATTTTTGCCCGGCGAAATATTCTTTTTGCAGGCGATCTTCGCGCTCAGCTTCGTTAGGCAGGAAGCTATTTGCCCAAATCTGTCCGTGCGGATGCGGGTTAGAGCAGCCCATCGCCGCACCTTTGTTTTCAAATACCTGCACCCACGGATACGTTTTGCCCAGCTCTGCGGTTTGCTCCTGCCAGGTTCTGACGATTTCCGTCAATGCCGCAACGCTGAGTTCTGGCAGCGTTTTACTGTGATCCGGTGAAAAACAGATCACCCGGCTGGTACCGCGCGCGCTCTGACAACGCATCAAAGGATCGTTGCTTTCTGGCGCATCTGGCGTGTCAGACATCAAGGCCGCAAAGTCATTAGTGAAAACGTAAGTCCCGGTGTAATCGGGGTTTTTATCGCCTGTCACCCGCACATTACCTGCGCAGAGGAAGCAATCTGGATCGTGCGCAGGTAACACCTGTTTGGCTGGCGTTTCCTGCGCCCCCTGCCAGGGGCGCTTAGCGCGGTGCGGTGAAACCAGAATCCATTGCCCGGTGAGCGGGTTGTAGCGGCGATGTGGATGATCAACGGGATTAAATTGCGTCATGGTCGTTCCTTAATCGGGATATCCCTGTGGATGGCGTGACTGCCAGTGCCAGGTGTCCTGCGCCATTTCATCGAGTGTGCGCGTTACGCGCCAGTTCAGTTCACGGTCGGCTTTGCTGGCGTCCGCCCAGTAGGCCGGAAGGTCGCCCTCGCGACGCGGTGCAAAATGATAATTAACCGGTTTGCCGCAGGCTTTGCTGAAGGCATTAACCACGTCCAGCACGCTGCTGCCCACGCCAGCGCCGAGGTTGTAGATGTGTACGCCTGGCTTGTTCGCCAGTTTTTCCATCGCCACGACGTGACCGTCCGCCAGATCCATTACGTGGATGTAATCGCGCACGCCAGTACCGTCTTCGGTCGGATAATCGTTACCAAAAATCGCCAGCGAGTCGCGACGGCCTACAGCAACCTGGGCGATGTATGGCATCAGGTTATTCGGAATGCCTTGCGGATCTTCGCCCATATCGCCCGACGGATGCGCGCCAACTGGGTTGAAGTAGCGCAGCAGGGCAATGCTCCAGTCCGGCTGGGCTTTTTGCAGATCGGTGAGGATCTGTTCCACCATCAGCTTGCTTTTGCCGTAAGGGCTTTGCGGTGTGCCGGTCGGGAAGCTTTCAACATATGGAATTTTGGGCTGATCGCCATAAACGGTGGCGGAGGAGCTAAAGATAAAGTTTTTGACGTTAGCGGCGCGCATGGCGCTAATCAGGCGCAGAGTACCGTTGACATTGTTGTCGTAATATTCCAGCGGTTTTTGTACCGATTCGCCAACGGCTTTCAGCCCGGCGAAGTGGATCACGGTGTCGATAGCGTGATCGTGCAGGATCTCGGTCATCAACGCTTCGTTACGGATATCGCCTTCAACAAACGTTGGATGTTTGCCGCCTAAACGCTCGATAACAGGCAGTACGCTGCGCTTACTGTTACAGAGGTTATCAAGAATGATGACATCATGACCGTTTTGCAGTAATTGCACACAGGTATGACTTCCAATGTAACCGCTACCACCGGTAACCAGAACTCTCATAATTCGCTCCATTAGGCTTATGGTATGAAATAACCATAGCATAACAAAGATGCGAAAAGT
Source organism: Escherichia sp. HH41S (assembly GCF_009820115.1). NCBI lineage: Bacteria > Pseudomonadati > Pseudomonadota > Gammaproteobacteria > Enterobacterales > Enterobacteriaceae > Escherichia > Escherichia sp. HH41S. The sequence goes on along the minus strand of NZ_VNXE01000010.1, from coordinate 35,377 downwards.
GTGACATGGAATAAATTAGTGGAATCGTTTACACAGGAATTTAGCCGTTTTTTATGCGCGATTAAGTGATTATAAAACAGCGGCTTTATGAATGATTGCGCTTTTTATCTGAAAAAAAAGACGCGGTTTCATGCCTGGATGCGTCGAACTGTAGGCCGGAGAGGGCGCTTAGGCCGCCTCCGGTACAGTCAGCATTACCGACTCAGTTTATTTTTGTCAGCACATAGCGATAGAGTTCACCGTCCGGCACGAACTCAAGACGATGGGTAATACAGGCAGGCGCATCTTCAGCGTGGTGCGAAACAAACAACAATTGCGTTTCACCTTCGCTAATCAGCACATCAACAAAACGGCGGATAAGCTGGCGATTGAGCGGATCAAGCCCCTGTAGTGGTTCATCGAGAATAAGCAACGTCGGATGTTTCACCAGTGCGCGGACAATCAGCGCCAGACGCTGCTGTCCCCAAGAAAGACTATGGAAAGGAGCGTCAGCCGTGCGTTTATCAATGCCGAGAATATCCAGCCACTGCTGTACCAGTTTTTGCTGGCGATCCGAAACGGCCTGATAAATGCCAATCGAATCAAAATAGCCAGAAAGAATCACATTACGCACAGTAGTGCTGACCCGGTAATCCAGATGCAAACTACTGCTGACGTAACCGATATGTTTTTTGATATCCCAGATGGTTTCGCCGCTGCCGCGACGTCGTCCGAAAAGCGTCAAATCGTTGCTGTAACCTTGCGGATGATCGCCAGTAATCAGGCTTAATAACGTCGATTTTCCCGCGCCATTTGGCCCGACAATTTGCCAGTGTTCGCCTGGATTCACCTGCCAGCTAAGGTTATTAAGAATGGGGCGATCGTTATAAGAAACCACGCCGTTGTTCAGCACAATGCGCGGTTCGTTGGCGGGTAAGGCGTGACGTGCTGAAGGTTCATCTGGCTCCGGCAGTTGTACACCTTCAAGCTGTTCGCTATGCGCCAGTTGCGCGACGAGTGCTTGTTGGAGCAGTTCCTCTTTAGCGCCAGTTTCCGCTAACGTGCAATCCGCCAGCACGCCAGCAAACTGGACAAATTCCGGGATCTCATCGAAGCGATTGAGCACCAGTACCAGGGTAATACCGGACTGATGTAACGAGGCGAGCAGCTCAGCCAGCTGCTGACGTGAGGCAACATCCAGGCCATCGAACGGCTCATCAAGAATCAACAAGTCTGGCTCCGACATCAGCGCCTGACACAGCAGGGTTTTTCGCGTCTCGCCAGTGGAAAGGTATTTAAAGCGTCGGTCGAGAAGGGCGGTAATGCCGAACTGCTGCGCCAACTGCGCACAACGCTGTGCATCCTTAATTTCATCCTGAATGATTTCAGCCGTAGTGCGTCCGGTGTCATCTTCGCCAGGGCCGAGCATATCGGTGTTATTCCGTTGCCATTCGTCGCTGACGAGCTTTTGCAATTGCTCGAAGGAGAGACGAGTGATGTGGGAAAACTGACTTTGTCGTTCACCTTTCAAAAGCGGAAGTTCCCCCGCCAGCGCGCGGGCCAGCGCCGACTTCCCGCTTCCATTCGAACCGACAAACGCCCAACTATCACCCGCGTTTAACGTTAGCTGAGACAATTGCAGCGTTTTTGTGTCGCTAAGACGAAACGTGCCTTGCAAAATTTGCAACGATGACATTTTATATCCCATTTTTTGCAGCGATTACTGACAGGGATACGTGTTTCATAACAAATTGTCAACACGCTTAGCAAAGCGTAGCGATAATCACGCTGTCGGCGTTAAAGTAAGCCGTGGCATTCTGCCCTTGTTCAAGAGAAGCTGCTTCATTTACCGGCACCGTGGCGCACAGAGTTTGCCCGTCAGGTAACGCCATTAATACTTCGCACTGTTCTGCACCGCGCTCTATATGACGAATAATGCCCGGCAATTGGTTGTCGGCCCCCTGGGCGACAGTGTCATCCTGAGTAATGTTCACCCACGGCGCTTTCAGCAGAATCAACACTTCTTTGCCTTCATCCAGTCCCAGACGTGCGCCACTTTGTGCGGTAATCGCGACTTTAAGGCGTGTTTTGCCATCGGCCAGTAAGACATCAACATGTTGTTGAATGTCATCATGATCGCGGGCGGTGATGGTGCCAAACCACTGGTTACGGGCACTGGTCTGCAGTGAAAAACGTGAGATCGCGGCCAGCAGGCTGTTCAGCGGCAAGGCGTCATCGTCACTTAACACATCAAAGGCTTTTTGCTGGATTTGCGCCAGTAAATCATAGAGCTGAATCAGTCGCTGACCATAGCGGGTCAGTACTGCGCCGCCGCCACCTTTACCGCCTGTTGCGCGCTCAACCAGAATATGCTCACTTAACTGATTCATCTCGTTAATGGCATCCCAGGCGCTTTTATAGCTGATACCGGCATCTTTCGCTCCCTGGCTAATGGAACCGGAAAGCGCAATGTGTTTTAGTAACGAAATGCGGCGCGGGTCGGCGAATAATTTTTGTTGGAGCTTAAGGGTGAGAAGGATTTCGGCCTGCATAACAATGTCCTGGCAAAAGTCTTATTGTGACGGAAAACGAACGCCACGCAAAGCTGACCGCACAAAAGGGGAGTGCTTTTCTGTGCTTAGCGGTTAGAATAGTCTCATGACTATATCTGGAGTTGACCATGTTAGAGTTATTAAAAAGTCTGGTATTCGCCGTAATCATGGTACCTGTCGTGATGGCCATCATCCTGGGTCTGATTTACGGTCTTGGTGAAGTATTCAACATCTTTTCTGGTGTTGGTAAAAAAGACCAGCCCGGACAAAATCATTGATTCTCTGAATGCCCGCTTAGCCGGGCATTTTCTTTTTCTCAACTTCCTGCTTTTCCTGCCGATATTTTTTTCATCAACCTCACAAAGGTTAGCAATAACTGCTGGGAAAATTCTGAACTTGCCGTTATATTGTCGCCTACATAACGTCACATTAAGGGGTTACCAATGGCTCGTAAATGGTTGAACTTGTTTGCCGGGGCGGCATTCTCTTTCGCTGTTGCTGGCAATGCACTGGCAGATGAAGGAAAAATCACGGTGTTCGCCGCCGCATCACTGACTAACGCAATGCAGGACATCGCTACGCAGTATAAAAAAGAGAAAGGCGTAGATGTCGTCTCTTCTTTCGCCTCGTCTTCTACCTTGGCCCGTCAGATTGAAGCGGGTGCGCCTGCGGATCTGTTTATTTCTGCCGATCAGAAATGGATGGATTATGCGGTTGATAAAAAAGCGATCGATACGGCCTCGCGTCAGACTCTACTCGGTAATAGCCTGGTTGTTGTAGCACCGAAAGCCAGCGAGCAGAAAGATTTCTCCATTGACAGCAAAACCAACTGGACTTCGCTGCTGAATGGCGGTCGCCTGGCGGTTGGTGATCCGGAACATGTTCCCGCTGGCATTTATGCAAAAGAAGCACTGCAAAAACTGGGCGCATGGGATACGCTCTCCCCGAAACTGGCTCCGGCGGAAGATGTTCGTGGCGCGCTGGCGTTGGTCGAACGCAATGAAGCGCCGCTGGGCATTGTTTACGGTTCTGACGCAGTTGCCAGCAAAGGGGTAAAAGTGGTTGCCACCTTCCCGGAAGATTCACATAAAAAAGTGGAATATCCGGTTGCTGTTGTGGAAGGACATAACAATGCGACAGTAAAAGCATTTTATGATTATCTGAAGGGACCGCAGGCTGCGGAAATTTTTAAACGCTACGGATTTACAACCAAGTAATGATACTGACCGATCCAGAATGGCAGGCGGTTTTATTAAGCCTGAAAGTTTCTTCCCTGGCTGTGCTGTTTAGCCTGCCGTTTGGGATCTTTTTTGCCTGGTTACTGGTGCGTTGCACATTTCCGGGCAAAGCTCTGCTCGACAGCGTACTGCATCTACCGCTGGTGTTACCGCCCGTGGTCGTCGGTTACTTGTTATTAGTTTCGATGGGACGGCGCGGATTTATCGGTGAACGTCTGTATGACTGGTTTGGCATTACCTTCGCCTTTAGCTGGCGTGGCGCGGTTCTCGCTGCCGCCGTGATGTCGTTTCCGTTGATGGTGCGGGCAATTCGTCTGGCGCTGGAAGGGGTTGATGTCAAACTGGAACAGGCCGCAAGAACATTGGGGGCGGGGCGCTGGCGCGTGTTCTTTACTATCACGTTACCGCTGACCTTACCGGGAATTATCGTCGGTACGGTACTGGCATTCGCTCGTTCGCTTGGTGAGTTTGGGGCAACGATCACCTTTGTTTCTAACATTCCTGGCGAAACGCGAACCATTCCTTCAGCCATGTATACCCTGATCCAGACCCCCGGCGGGGAAAGTGGTGCGGCGAGACTGTGCATTATCTCTATTGCGCTGGCGATGATCTCCCTGTTGATTTCTGAATGGCTGGCCAGAATCAGCCGTGAACGGGCGGGGCGCTAATCATGCTGGAACTGAATTTTTCCCAGACGTTGGGCAATCATTGCTTGGCCATTAATGAAACGCTGCCTGCCAATGGTATCACCGCTATCTTTGGTGTCTCCGGAGCTGGAAAAACCTCGCTGATTAATGCCATCAGTGGGCTGACACGTCCGCAAAAAGGGCGGATTGTCCTCAATGGTCGGGTACTAAATGACGCCGAAAAAGGGATCTGCCTTTCGCCAGAAAAGCGTCGCGTTGGTTATGTGTTTCAGGATGCGCGGCTGTTTCCGCATTACAAAGTACGTGGAAATCTGCGCTACGGCATGGCGAAAAGCATGGTCGATCAGTTCGATAAGCTGGTGGCGCTTTTAGGCATTGAACCGTTGCTTGACCGTTTACCGGGCAGCCTGTCCGGAGGCGAAAAACAGCGTGTGGCAATTGGCCGGGCATTGCTGACGGCACCGGAATTATTATTGCTGGATGAACCACTGGCCTCGCTGGATCTTCCGCGAAAACGCGAGCTATTGCCTTATCTGCAACGGTTGACGCGGGAAATCAACATTCCGATGCTCTATGTCAGCCATTCGCTGGATGAGATCCTCCATCTGGCAGACCGAGTGATGGTACTGGAAAACGGCCAGGTGAAAGCGTTCGGTGCGCTGGAAGAAGTCTGGGGCAGCAGCGTGATGAATCCATGGCTGCCGAAAGAGCAACAAAGCAGCATTCTGAAAGTAACGGTACTGGAACATCATCCGCGTTACGCGATGACCGCACTGGCGCTGGGCGATCAGCATTTGTGGGTCAATAAGCTGGACGAACCGCTGCAAGCTGCGCTACGCATCCGCATTCAGGCTTCCGATGTCTCGCTGGTTTTACAACCGCCGCAGCAAACCAGCATTCGTAACGTATTGCGGGCAAAAGTTGTTAATAGTTATGACGACAACGGCCAGGTGGAAGTGGAACTGGAAGTCGGCGGTAAAACGCTGTGGGCGCGAATAAGCCCGTGGGCCAGGGATGAACTGGCGATCAAACCTGGCCTGTGGCTATACGCGCAAATTAAAAGTGTCTCGATAACCGCCTGATTAAATCAGGTGGTTATAAATGAACTGGGCAATGCTGTCGGTGGTGTTATCACCAATCACAATGTTGGCGCGCGCTTTTACTGCGTCATCAGCGTTGCCCATCGCCACGCCTGTACCAGCGGCTTCCAGCATACTGATATCATTAAAATTATCGCCGAATGCGACAACGTTTTCCATCGACCAGCCTTGCGCCTCAACCCATTTCGTCAGGCGTTTACCTTTGCTGTTACCACCGCGGGCAATATCAACCTGATCGTGCCAGGACCATTCACACTCCAGTCCCAATTCATGTTCAACATGCTTACCAAAATGCTGCAATTGCGGCAGGTCATCGTGTGTCAGGGCGAACTTCCATACTGCGTTAACTTCCTGCGCTGTCTCGGCCAGTGAAGCAACCTGGGTAAAGGTCGGACGCTGTTCCGGCGGCAGGGTTTGCGCCCAGTTAGACGTGCGAATGACATGCCCGGTCGGGTGCTCATAGACCATTGCATCATCCACATACATCAGACCGTGAATGTGGTGTTCATTCAGCATCTCAATGAGTTGCAGGGCTTTATTAACGGGCATTGGATCGGCTTCAAGCACTGTTTTTGCATGATAATCATACAAATAGGTGCCATTACAGCAAATAGCAGGTGTATCCAGCGCCAGCGCCTGATAAAAAGGATGAATAGCGACGTGATGGCGGCCCGTGACGATGATTAATTGATAACCTGCTTCGCGAGCGCGGGCCAGGGCTTCTATCGATGAAGGAAGCAAGGTTTTTTTCGGGGTCAATAAGGTGCCGTCTAAGTCGAGTGCAATCACGCGTGTGGTCATGGCGTATTCCAGATTAAGGTTAAGAATTTTCGTCTGCGCGAATGGTACACCGATACCACTATCGGACAAAATTCTGCGTTTTAATTCAGCATTCACCGCCAAAAGCGACTAATTTTAGCTGTTACAGTCAGTTGCTAAATGCAAAGGAGCATTCATGAAGCAAACAGTTTATATCGCCAGCCCTGAGAGCCAGCAAATTCACGTCTGGAACCTGAATCATGAAGGCGCACTGACGCTGACACAGGTTGTCGATGTGCCGGGGCAGGTGCAGCCGATGGTGGTCAGCCCGGACAAACGTTATCTCTATGTTGGTGTTCGCCCTGAGTTTCGCGTCCTGGCGTATCGTATCGCCCCGGACGATGGCGCACTGACCTTTGCCGCAGAGTCTGCGCTGCCGGGTAGCCCGACGCATATTTCCACCGATCACCAGGGGCAGTTTGTCTTTGTAGGTTCTTACAATGCGGGTAACGTGAGCGTAACGCGTCTGGAAGATGGCCTGCCAGTGGGCGTCGTCGATGTGGTCGAGGGGCTGGACGGTTGCCATTCCGCCAATATCTCACCGGACAACCGTACGTTGTGGGTTCCGGCATTAAAGCAGGATCGCATTTGCCTGTTTACGGTCAGCGATGATGGTCATCTGGTGGCGCAGGACCCTGCGGAAGTGACTACCGTTGAAGGGGCCGGCCCGCGTCATATGGTATTCCATCCAAACGAACAATATGCGTATTGCGTCAATGAGTTAAACAGCTCAGTGGATGTCTGGGAACTGAAAGATCCGCACGGCAATATCGAATGTGTCCAGACGCTGGATATGATGCCGGAAAACTTCTCCGATACCCGTTGGGCGGCTGATATTCATATCACCCCGGATGGTCGTCATTTATACGCCTGCGACCGTACCGCCAGCCTGATTACCGTTTTCAGCGTTTCGGAAGATGGCAGCGTGTTGAGTAAAGAAGGCTTCCAGCCAACGGAAACCCAGCCGCGCGGCTTCAATGTTGATCACAGCGGCAAGTATCTGATTGCCGCCGGGCAAAAATCTCACCACATCTCAGTTTACGAAATTGTCGGCGAGCAGGGTCTACTGCATGAAAAAGGCCGTTATGCGGTCGGGCAGGGGCCAATGTGGGTGGTGGTTAACGCACACTAACCGCTGATTCACCCGGCGCAGTATCTCCTGCGCCGGAGTATTACCCCATTTCCTGTAACGCATGTCTTTGGCGTTCGACGATATTGGTCCACAAGTTGTCTTTATCGTCAGTCCACAAATTAATCAGCAAGGCAAAAAAGCGTTCTGCTGCCGGAGAAAGTACGGCATCTTTGCGGCGAATAATCCCCAATGTCCGACGTATAACGGGTTCCACCAGCGGGATACCAATAATGGAAGAATAGGGCGCATGGGGCATTGCAAGACCAGGAAGCGCTGAAATCCCCAGTCCCGCCTCTACCAGTCCTAACGACGTCGAAAGATGACGCACTTCGTAAAACCAATCCAGCTTCCAGGGCTTGTCGGCCAGTTGCTGTTCTATCAGCAGTCGGTTGCCGCTGGAGGAGCGTACGCCAATCATTTTGTAACCTACTAACTCCTGCCATTCTACAAGCTGCTTTTTGGCTAATGGGTGGTCACGCCGACAGGCCAGCACAAACGGCTCGTTGACCAGTGGGGTAAAATCAATGGATGAATTTGTGACGTTGTTCATGTTTATGCCAAAGTCTGATTCGTTACACAGCACCGATTCCATGCAATTATTCGTGCCTTGTTCCAGAATCCGCACTTTAATATTGGGATACAGCTCATTAAATTTACCGATTGCCAGTGGTAAAAAATAAAATACTGCGGTCGGAATACACGCTAACGTCACCATACCACGATGATAAGCATTCATATCACGAATATTAAAAAGCGTTTCATCGAATTTCTTTATTAATTCCCGCGCCTCCGGGAGCAACCTTTTTCCTGCTTTTGTTAACGTAACCTTGCGAGTTGTACGCTCAAATAGTTGAATATGTAAATCCTCTTCCATCTTTTTTATTCTTCGCGTTAATGCAGGTTGTGTAATATTGAGTAATTTAGCGGCATTGTTAAATGAACTGGACTCTGCCAGTATGACAAATGCCTTCATACTTGATAATTCATGCTTCATTATTACTCCAGAAAATGGAAGCGACGATTTTGGGTGACTGGCCGTTAAAAATTTTAACTGCATTTAGCCAACTTAAATTAATGAAAAAATGTTATTAATCGTTGAGCTAAAGTCATTAGAGATGCTTTGCCCTTAATGTAACCATATCGCAATAAGTTATGTTTTTAAATTGAGGGCATTATTATGAAAAAAATACCCTGCGTGATGATGCGAGGTGGAACCTCGAGGGGCGCGTTCCTGTTAGCGGAACATCTACCCGAAGATCAAACGCAGCGCGATAAAATATTGATGGCAATTATGGGTTCCGGTAACGATCTGGAAATTGACGGTATTGGCGGCGGTAATCCACTGACCAGTAAAGTCGCCATTATTAGCCGTTCCAGCGATCCGCGTGCTGACGTCGATTATCTGTTTGCTCAGGTTATCGTCCATGAGCAACGTGTCGACACTACACCTAACTGCGGCAATATGCTGTCTGGCGTTGGGGCATTCGCCATTGAAAATGGTTTGATTACAGCGACTTCGCCAGTTACCCGCGTACGTATCCGCAACGTTAATACTGGTACGTTCATCGAAGCTGATGTGCAAACGCCAAATGGTGTTGTCGAATATGAAGGTAGTGCCAGGATTGACGGCGTACCGGGTACTGCCGCACCAGTTGCGCTCACTTTCCTGAATGCCGCCGGAACAAAAACCGGAAAAGTTTTCCCGACTGATAATCAGATTGATTATTTTGACGATGTTCCAGTGACTTGTATCGATATGGCGATGCCAGTCGTCATTATTCCGGCTGATTATTTGGGAAAAACAGGCTATGAATTACCGGCGGAACTGGATGCCGACAAAACATTATTAGCCCGCATTGAATCTATCCGCCTACAAGCGGGTAAAGCAATGGGCTTAGGTGATGTCAGTAATATGGTTATCCCTAAGCCTGTGCTTATTTCTCCAGCACAGAAAGGCGGGGCAATTAATGTGCGTTATTTTATGCCGCACTCCTGCCATCGTGCGCTGGCGATAACCGGTGCTATTGCCATTTCCAGTAGCTGTGCATTGGAAGGCACCGTCACCCGACAAATCGTCCCTTCTGTAGGATACGGCAATATCAATATTGAACACCCCAGTGGTGCACTCGACGTTCATTTAAGTAATGAAGGTCAGGATGCCACGACGTTACGCGCATCTGTTATTCGGACAACCAGAAAAATATTTTCCGGTGAAGTTTATCTTCCCTGAAAAATTTTGTTGTCGTGATAAGGACAATCAATAAAGGACTTCTGTATGAGTCATACAGAAATAACAGGATTTTAAATGAATAAAAAATCGTTATGGAAGCTAATTCTGATATTAGCGATCCCATGTATTATTGGCTTTATGCCAGCTCCGGCAGGATTAAGCGAACTGGCGTGGGTGCTTTTTGGTATTTACCTGGCAGCAATCGTCGGGCTGGTTATCAAGCCTTTCCCGGAACCTGTCGTACTGTTAATTGCCGTTGCTGCCTCAATGGTGGTGGTCGGTAATTTATCCGATGGTGCATTTAAGACCACCGCCGTATTAAGCGGTTACTCTTCAGGTACCACCTGGCTGGTGTTCTCGGCGTTTACCTTAAGCGCCGCATTTGTGACCACAGGGTTAGGTAAACGTATTGCCTATTTATTGATTGGCAAAATTGGTAGCACTACCCTGGGGCTGGGTTACGTTACGGTATTCCTCGATCTGGTACTGGCTCCGGCAACACCGTCTAACACCGCGCGTGCGGGCGGCATTGTGTTACCGATCATCAACAGCGTGGCGGTGGCTTTGGGGTCAGAACCTGAAAAAAGCCCACGTCGTGTTGGACATTACCTGATGATGTCCATTTACATGGTCACTAAAACCACCAGCTATATGTTCTTTACTGCAATGGCGGGGAACATTCTGGCGCTGAAAATGATCAATGATATTCTGCACCTACAAATTAGTTGGGGTGGATGGGCGCTGGCTGCTGGATTGCCGGGCATCATTATGCTGCTGGTCACTCCGCTGGTGATTTACACCATGTATCCGCCAGAAATTAAGAAAGTGGATAACAAAACCATCGCCAAAGCGGGCCTTGCTGAGCTGGGGCCGATGAAAATCCGCGAAAAAATGCTGCTCGGTGTCTTCGTGCTGGCGCTGCTGGGCTGGATTTTCAGTAAAACGCTCGGGGTAGATGAATCCACTGTGGCAATCGTTGTTATGGCGACCATGCTGCTGCTGGGGATCGTTACCTGGGAAGACGTGGTGAAAAATAAAGGCGGCTGGAATACCTTAATCTGGTACGGCGGTATTATCGGCTTAAGCTCCTTATTATCGAAAGTTAAATTCTTCGAATGGTTAGCTGAAGTCTTTAAAAATAACCTGGCATTTGACGGCCATGGTAACGTAGCTTTCTTCGTTATTATTTTCCTTAGCATCATCGTGCGTTATTTCTTTGCTTCCGGTAGTGCCTATATCGTTGCCATGTTACCGGTATTTGCCATGCTGGCGAACGTCTCCGGCGCACCGTTAATGTTAACTGCGCTGGCGCTGCTTTTCTCCAACTCCTATGGCGGCATGGTTACTCACTATGGCGGTGCGGCAGGTCCGGTCATCTTCGGCGTAGGCTATAACGATATTAAATCCTGGTGGTTGGTCGGTGCGGTACTGACGATATTAACCTTCCTGGTACATATCACCCTCGGCGTGTGGTGGTGGAATATGCTGATCGGCTGGAACATGCTGTAAATATACTCGTCATACTTCAAGTTGCATGTGCTGCGTCTGCGTTCGCTCACCCCAGTCACTTACTTATGTAAGCTCCTGGGGATTCACTCGCTTGCCGCCTTCCTGCAACTCGAATTATTTAGAGTATATCCATTTATTATCTTTCTGCGCACTTAACGGTGCGCAGATATCTGGAGCATTTGATGATCAAGTTATCTGAAAAAGGCGTGTTTCTCGCCAGTAATAACGAAATAATTACCGAAGAACATTTCAGCGGCGAAATTAAAAAAGAAGAAGCCAAAAAAGGCACTATTGCCTGGTCTATTCTCTCTTCTCATAATACGTCCGGAAATATGGATAAACTTAAAATTAAGTTTGATTCATTAGCCTCTCACGATATTACCTTTGTTGGTATTGTACAGACCGCTAAAGCGTCCGGTATGGAACGTTTCCCGCTGCCGTATGTGCTGACCAACTGCCATAACTCACTCTGCGCCGTCGGCGGCACCATTAACGGTGATGACCATGTTTTTGGTTTATCGGCAGCGCAGCGTTATGGCGGTATTTTTGTGCCTCCACATATTGCGGTCATCCATCAATATATGCGTGAGATGATGGCAGGAGGCGGCAAAATGATCCTCGGGTCAGACAGCCACACCCGTTACGGTGCATTAGGGACAATGGCAGTCGGTGAGGGTGGCGGTGAGTTGGTAAAACAGCTGCTTAATGACACCTGGGATATCGACTATCCGGGAGTTGTTGCGGTGCATTTGACCGGAAAACCTGCGCCGTATGTGGGGCCGCAGGATGTGGCGCTGGCTATCATTGGTGCCGTGTTCAAAAACGGCTACGTCAAAAACAAAGTGATGGAATTCGTAGGTCCCGGTGTTGCTGCGCTCTCTACCGATTTCCGTAACAGCGTTGACGTTATGACCACTGAAACGACCTGTTTAAGTTCTGTCTGGCAAACTGATGAAGAAGTCCATAACTGGCTGGCGCTGCACGGTCGCGGCCAGGATTACTGCCAGCTTAACCCTCAACCGATGGCGTACTACGATGGCTGCATCAGCGTTGATTTAAGCGCCATCAACCCAATGATTGCGCTGCCGTTCCACCCAAGCAACGTGTATGAAATCGACACGCTGAACCAGAACCTGACCGACATTCTGCGTGAGATTGAAATTGAGTCCGAACGCGTGGCGCACGGTAAAGCCAAACTCTCGCTGCTGGATAAAGTGGAAAATGGTCGCCTGAAAGTGCAGCAGGGGATTATCGCGGGCTGTTCTGGCGGTAACTACGAAAACGTCATCGCGGCGGCGAATGCACTGCGCGGTCAATCCTGTGGCAATGACACCTTCTCGCTGGCGGTTTATCCGTCATCACAGCCGGTGTTTATGGATTTAGCCAAAAAAGGCGTGGTAGCAGATTTGATTGGCACAGGCGCAATCATCAGAACCGCGTTCTGCGGCCCATGCTTTGGCGCGGGCGACACGCCAATCAACAACGGTTTGAGTATTCGCCACACCACGCGTAACTTCCCGAATCGCGAAGGCTCTAAGCCAGCCAACGGTCAGATGTCAGCGGTGGCGTTGATGGATGCCCGTTCTATCGCTGCAACAGCCGCAAACGGTGGTTATTTAACCTCTGCAAGTGAATTGGACTGCTGGGACATCGTGCCGGAGTATGCCTTCGATGTCACGCCGTATAAAAATCGCGTCTATCAGGGCTTTGTGAAAGGGGCGACCCAGCAATCGCTGATCTACGGACCGAACATCAAAGACTGGCCGGAATTGGGGGCGCTGACTGACAATATCGTCCTCAAAGTGTGCTCGAAGATCCTCGACGAAGTGACCACCACCGACGAATTGATTCCTTCCGGTGAAACCTCTTCTTATCGTTCAAATCCGATTGGTTTGGCGGAGTTTACCCTGTCACGCCGTGATCCGGGCTATGTTGGCAGAAGTAAAGCGACTGCCGAGCTGGAAAATCAGCGTCTGGCGGGCAATGTCAGCGAGCTGACAGAGGTGTTTGCGCGCATTAAGCAGATTGCTGGTCAGGAGCATATTGATCCGCTGCAAACTGAAATTGGCAGCATGGTCTATGCGGTGAAACCAGGCGATGGGTCTGCGCGTGAGCAGGCGGCGAGCTGCCAGCGTGTGATTGGCGGTCTGGCGAATATTGCCGAGGAATACGCGACTAAACGCTACCGTTCTAACGTCATCAACTGGGGGATGTTACCGCTGCAAATGGCGGAAGCACCAACGTTTGAAGTGGGGGATTACATTTACATCCCTAGCATTAAAGCGGCGCTGGATAATCCGGGGACGACGTTTAAAGGTTATGTGATCCATGAAGATGCGCCGGTAACAGAGATTACGCTCTATATGGAAAGTCTGACTGCTGAAGAGCGCGAGATTATCAAGGCGGGTAGTTTGATTAACTTCAATAAAAACCGTCAGATGTAAAAAGCGCCATGTGAATGTAGGTCGCATCCGGCACTTATTGTCGGATGCGATGCTGACGCATCTTATCCGACCTACAAATCGCATCGAACTGTAGGCCGGATAAGGCGTTTACGCCGCATCCGGCACTTATTGTCGGATGCGATGCTGACGTATCTTATCTGACCTACGAATCGCTTCGAACTGTAGGCCGGATAAGGCGTTTACGCCGCATCCGGCAAAAAGTTAATCGCTTTTACTTCTTCGCCTCTGCAACCACTTTGCTACCCACGCCGCGGTTATTGTATTCCCACATGCGGTTGTAGTTAGTGTCATTCAGATTACGCTGTACTTCGTCGTTATCATCAACGTTGCCAGTATTACCCGCAAACGGACGATTGGAAATCACCGCATCGGCCCACGGTTTAGCCGTGTTAAAACCTTCGTTGATGGCGCTATCACGGATCACCACCTGACCGTTGGTATTGGCATCAACATCCAGCGAGCGGCCCAGTTGCGCCACGCCATCACCGGAAGCATTGAAGCGGCTGTTTACGGCGAGGAAACCGTAATAGATGTTAGACAGCGTAGCCGGTGCAAACACATACGCTTCTTGCTGAGTACGTGAGTTCACCACGCGGAATTCGGTATTATCGAACACCACTGCGCCGCGACCAGAAACGATATCCACATCCCCTTCAATGTAACTGTTGGTCACCAGAGTACGCGGCTGACGGTTGGTTTCCAGACGGTTTTGCACACCACTGTTGGTGACAAAGAATGTATTCTGACGACCGAGAATGTTGACGTTATTGATCTGCACTTTGTCGCCATCAGTACGCAGTGCCACCGCCGGATGGTTACCCGCATCTACGCTATCACCCAGCGTGTTTTCGATGGTCAGGTTTTGCAGTTGCAGGCCATTGTTTTGTGACCAGAAGACCGCAGAGCAGAGAACGCCGATACTGTCGCTGCGTTTGCTCTGGCAGCTATCGTACATATACCACGCTGGTTTACCAGGCATATATTTGCCGCGCGGGTTGACGTCGTGACGCCAGTCGGCAGGGCTCATGCCCCCATCAAGGGAAAGCCCAATCTTCACATCAATCGGTTTTTCACCTGTACCGTACAGAGTAATTCCACCCGGAGCGGCAGGGACATACACCGTTCCCTGATATTCACCAGGCATCACGGCAATATACTGGCGCTTGTTGGTGCGCTTGATAATTGCCGCATCTACCGCCGCCTGAATCGTGGTATGCGTTACACCCGGAGTACCCGCCGGGCCGACAACAAAGTCAGGTTGCGCAGCCAGGGTAATCGGGGAAGGATTCCACGCTGCCGCACCTGGTGTCAGGGATGCAAAATAGTGTTGAGCATCGAAATTCTGCGCTTCTTTTGCCGACAGAATCGGGCGAGAAGAGGTACCAGGCGCGGTTTGATCAGAAGGACGTTGATCGGGCGGTGTTGAGCTACAGGCGGTCAGCGTCACGCCAAAAGCCAATGCCAGCGCCAGACGGGAAACTGAAAATGTGTTCACAGGTTGCTCCGGGCTATGAAATAGAAAAATGAATCCGTTGAAGCCTGCTTTTTTATACTAAGTTGGCATTATAAAAAAGCATTGCTTATCAATTTGTTGCAACGAACAGGTCACTATCAGTCAAAATAAAATCATTATTTGATTTCAATTTTGTCCCACTCCCTGCCTCTGTCATCACGATACTGTGATGCCATGGTGTCCGACTTATGCCCGAGAAGATGTTGAGCAAACTTATCGCTTATCTGCTTCTCATAGAGTCTTGCAGACAAACTGCGCAACTCGTGAAAGGTAGGCGGATCCCCTTCGAAGGAAAGACCTGATGCTTTTCGTGCGCGCATAAAATACCTTGATACTGTGCCGGATGAAAGCGGTTCGCGACGAGTAGATGCAATTATGGTTTCTCCGCCAAGAATCTCTTTGCATTTATCAAGTG
The DNA here is from genome assembly GCF_009820115.1 of Escherichia sp. HH41S. Taxonomy (NCBI): domain Bacteria; kingdom Pseudomonadati; phylum Pseudomonadota; class Gammaproteobacteria; order Enterobacterales; family Enterobacteriaceae; genus Escherichia; species Escherichia sp. HH41S. Next base: position 19,778 of record NZ_VNXE01000010.1, on the reverse strand, counting down.
TTTCCTTCATTGATATTCCGAGAGCATCAACATGCAATACTGTTGGGATGGCAATTTTTACGCCTGTTTTGCTTTGCTCGACATAAAGATATCCATCTACGATATCAGACCACTTCATTTCGCATAAATCACCAACTCGTTGCCCGGTAACAACAGCCAGTTCCATTGCAAGTCTGAGCCAACATGGTGATGATTCTGCTGCTTGATAAATTTTCAGGTATTCGTCAGCCGTAAGTCTTGATCTCCTTACCTCTGATTTTGCTGCGCGAGTGGCAGCGACAGGGTTTGTTGTTATATGGCCTTCAGCTATTGCCTCTCGGAATGCATCGCTCAGTGTTGATCTGATTAACTTGGCTGACGCCGCCTTGCCCTCGTCTATGTATCCATTGAGCATTGCCGCAATTTCTTTTGTGGTGATGTCTTCAAGTGGAGCATCAGGCAGACCCCTCCTTATTGCTTTAATTTTGCTCATGTAATTTATGAGTGTCTTCTGCTTGATTCCTCTGCTGGCCAGGATTTTTTCGTAGCGATCAAGCCATGAATGTAACGTAACGGAATTATCACTGTTGATTCTCGCTGTCAGAGGCTTGTGTTTGTGTCCTGAAAATAACTCAATGTTGGCCTGTATGGCTTCAGTGATTGCGATTCGCCTGTCTCTGCCTAATCCAAACTCTTTACCCGTCCTTGGGTCCCTGTAGCAGTAATATCCATTGTTTCTTATATAAAGGTTAGGGGGTAAATCCCGGCGCTCATGACTTCGCCTTCTTCCCATTTCTGATCCTCTTCAAAAGGCTACCTGTTACTGGTCGATTTAAGTCAACCTTTACCGCTGATTCGTGGAACAGATACTCTCTTCCATCCTTAACCGGAGGAGGGAATATCCTGCACTCGCGTACCCATCGACGAACTGTTTCAAGGCTTCTTGGGCGTCGCTGGCGTGCGTTCCACTCCTGAAGTGTCAAGTACATCGCAAAGTCTCCGCAATTACACGCAAGAAAAAACCGCCATCAGGCGGCTTGGTGTTCTTTCAGTTCTTCAATTCGAATATTGGTTACGTCTGCATGTGCTATCTGCGCCCACAGCATCCAGTGGTCATAGCAGTCGCTGATGTTCTCGGCTTCGATAACTCTGTTGAATGGTTCTCCATTCCATTCACCTGTGACTCGGAAGTGCATTTATCATCTCCATAAAACAAAACCCGCCGTAGCGAGTTCAGATAAAAGAAATCCTCGTCAGTGCGAGGATGCTGTTCATTGCTGCTATACACTTTTTTGCTCTCAACGTAAGCGGTAGCCCATTCTGTTGGGTTGGTGCAGTTGCTTTTAGGAAATGCTATTTACCCCTTAAATGTCGGCTGAAAGAGCTAAAATCCATGCAAAAAATTTACGCAATTTTGTGTATTATTGTGCAGTAAGTAATGAGCTATTTTCTGCGCAAAAAATGGATGGTAAATTTGTCCGGGTCAGGAAAAATTTTATGGGCGCTAAACATGAAAAAAGATTCGTATCCTTATTTGATTTGCATGACAGTTTCAGGGCTGATCTTTATTTTCCTTTTCTTCTGGTGGCGGGCAGATATCTACAGGGTCACGTTTCTTAATCAGAGTATATCCCACTATTACATTCTGTTTAGCATGGGAATAGCTTTTCTGTTATCTCTGTTTTGGGTTAAGAAGGGGATAGTAAAACAAAGAGGCTGGAAGAGTCTGTCAGCATACCTTAAGGTTTATGCAGGGATGTGCATATTTGCAGGATTTTTTCTGATTATACCCCTTACGACACTAACTTATTTTTTGCCTGGAGAGACATCGTCTTATGTTGCACCGTATCGGTATACTTCCGGTAGTTCAAAAAGTTGTTCTGGAGCTGAGGTGGATGACCCCGATCTACATGAGAATATTCGCATTTGCTATCCGTATGGCAATTATGAGTACGATAATATTATCTATGTTGAAAAGAAAATTAATATATTAGGTGCGGTAGTGACATATGCACAGACCGCGCGTGATGATACTGAATGATATAGTATATAGCGGGCAAGTTTTAGTTAATTTATCGAGGTAATATAATTTACCTCGACTCGTTTGTTCTGGTATTAATATTTCGCTTTACGACCGATTTTTATCTGATGATATCATGCGGTTTTCATATACTGACTTACTGTCTTTTCTCCGTTAGCGATTTTCTCCTGCTCAGCGATGATTTTATCTTTGGCTTCTAGTTAATTTCGCTCACTTCGAACCTCTCTGTTTACTGATAAGCTCCAGATCCTCCTGGCAACTTGCACAAGTCCGACAACCCTGAACGACCAGGCGTCTTCGTTCATCTATCGGATCGCCACACTCACAACAATGAGTGGCAGATATAGCCTGGTGGTTCAGGCGGCGCATTTTTATTGCTGTGTTGCGCTGTAATTCTTCAATTTCTGATGCTGAATCAATGATGTCTGCCATCTTCCATTAATCCCTGAATTGTTGGTTAATACGCTTGAGGGTGAATGCGAATAATAAAAAAGGAGCCTGTAGCTCCCTGATGATTTTGCTTTTCATGTTCATCGTTCCTTAAAGACGCCGTTTAACATGCCGATTGCCAGGCTTAAATGAGTCGGTGTGAATCCCATCAGCGTTACCGTTTCGCGGTGCTTCTTCAGTACGCTACGGCAAATGTCATCGACGTTTTTATCCGGAAACTGCTGTCTGGCTTTTTTGATTTCAGAATTAGCCTGACGGGCAATGCTGCGAAGGGCGTTTTCCTGCTGAGGTGTCATTGAACAAGTCCCATGTCGGCAAGCATAAGCACACAGAATATGAAGCCCGCTGCCAGAAAAATGCATTCCGTGGTTGTCATACCTGGTCTCTCTCATCTGCTTCTGCTTTCGCCACCATCATTTCCAGCTTTTGTGAAAGGGATGCGGCTAACGTATGAAATTCTTCGTCTGTTTCTACTGGTATTGGCACAAACCTGACTCCAATTTGAGCGAGGCTATGTGCCATCTCGATACTCGTTCTTAACTCAACGGGAGATGCTTTGTGCATACAGCTCCCCGTTTATTATTTATCTCCTCAGCCAGCCGCTGTGCTTTCAGGGGATTTCGGATAACAGAAAGGCCGGGAAATACCCAGCCTCGCTTCGTAACGGAGTAGACGAAAGTGATCGTGCCTACGCGGATATTATCGTGAGGATGTTTCATCGCCATTGCTCCCCAAATACAAAACCAATTTCAGCCAGTGCCTCGTCCATTTTTTCGATGAACTCCGGCACCATCTCGTCAAAACTCGCCATGTAATTTTCATCCCGCTCAACCACGACATAATGCAGGCCTTCACGCTTCATTCGTGGGTCATAGTTGGCAAAGTACCAGGCATCTTTTCGCGTCACCCACATGCTGTACTGCACCTGGGCCATGTAAGCTGACTTTATGGCCTCGAAACCACCGAGCCGGAATTTCATGAAATCCCGGGAGGTAAACGGGCATTTCAGTTCAAGGCCGTTGCCGTCACTGCATAAACCATCGGGAGAGCAGGCGGTGCGCATACTTTCGTCGCGATAGATGATCGGGGATTCAGTAACATTCACGCCGGAAGTAAACTCAAACAGGGCTCTGGCGTCGTTCTCGTACTGTTTTCCCCAGGCCAGCGCCTTAGCATTAACTTCCGGAGCCACACCGGTGCAAACCTCAGCCAGCAGGGTGTGGAAGTAGGACATTTTCATGTCAGGCCACTTCTTTCCTGAGCGGGGCTTTGCTATCACGTTGTGAACTTCTGAAGCGGTGATGACGCCGAGCCGTAATTTGTGCCATGCATCATCCCCCTGTTCGACAGCTCTCACGTCGATCCCGGTACGCTGCAGGATAATGTCCGGTGTCATGCTGCCACCTTCTGCTCAGTGGCTTTCTGTTTCAGGAATCCAAGAGCTTTCACTGCTTCGGCCTGTGTCAGTTCTGACGATGCGCGAATGTCGCGGCGAAATATCTGGGAACAGAGCGGCAATAAGTCGTCATCCCATGTTTTATCCAGGGCGATCAGCAGAGTGTTAATCTCCTGCATGGTTTCATCGTTAACCGGAGTGATGTCGCGTTCCGGCTGACGTTCTGCAGTGTATGCAGTATTTTCGACAATGCGCTCGGCTTCATCCTTGTCATAGATACCAGCAAATCCGAAGGCCAGACGGGCACACTGAATCATGGCTTTATGCCGTAACATCCGTTTGGGATGCGACTGCCACGGCCCCGTAATTTCTCTGCCTTCGCGAGTTTTGAATGGTTCGCGGCGGCATTCATCCATCCATTCGGTAACGCAGATCGGATGATTACGGTCCTTGCGGTAAATCCGGCATGTACAGGATTCATTGTCCTGCTCAAAGTCCATGCCATCAAACTGCTGGTTTTCATTGATGATGCGGGACCAGCCATCAACGCCCACCACCGGAACGATGCCGTTCTGCTTATCAGGGAAGGCGTAAATTTCTTTCGTCCACGGATTAAGGCCGTACTGGTTGGCGACGATCAACAATGCGATGAACTGCGCATCGCTGGCATCGCCTTTAAATGCTGTCTGGCGAAGAGTGGTGATCAGTTCCTGTGGGTCGACAGAATCCATGCCGACACGTTCAGCCAGCTTCCCGGCCAGCGTTGCGAGTGCTGTACTCATCCGTTTTATACCTCTGAATCAATATCAACCTGGTGGTGAGCAATGGTTTCAACCATGTACCGGATGTGTTCTGCCATGCGCTCCTGAAACTCAACATCGTCATCAAACGCACGGGTAATGGCTTTTTTGCTGGCCCCGTGGCGTTGCAAATGATCGATGCATAGCGATTCAAACAGGTGCTGGGGCAGGCCTTTTTCCATGTCGTCTGCCAGTTCTGCCTCTTTCTCTTCACGGGCGATCTGCTGGTAGTGACGCGCCCAGCTCTGAGCCTCAAGACGATCCTGAATGTAATAAGCGTTCATGGCTGAACTCCTGAAAATGGCTGTGAAAATATCGCCCGCGAAATGCCAGGCTGATTAGGAAAACAGGAAAGAGGATTAGTGAATGCTTTTGCTTGATCTCAGTTTCAGTATTAATATCCATTTTTTATAAGCGTCGACGGCCTCACGAAACATCTTTTCATCGCCAATAAAAGTGGCGATAGTGAATTTAGTCTGGATAGCCATAATTGTTTGATCCATTTTTTGGGACTCCTGGCTGATTAAGTATGTCGATAAGGCGTTTCCATCCGTCACGTAATTTACGGGTGATTCGTTCAAGTAAAGATTCGGAAGGGCAGCCAGCAACAGGCCACCCTGCAATGGCATATTGCATGGTGTGCTCCTTATTTATACATAACGAAAAACGCCTCGAGTGAAGCGTAATTGGTATGCGGTAACGCCGCGCTCAGGCGGCTTTGACAGTCATATCATCTGGATCAAATATTCCTGATGTATCGATATCGGTAATTCTTATTCCTTCGCTACCATCCATTGGAGGCCATCCTTCCTGACCACTTCCATCATTCCAGTCGAACTCACACACAACACCATATGCATTTAAGTCGCTTGAAATTGCTATAAGCAGAGCATGTTGCGCCAGCATGATTAATACAGCATTTAATACAGAGCCGTGTTTATTGAGTCGGTATTCAGAGTCTGACCAGAAATTATTAATCTGGTGAAGTTTTTCCTCTGTCATTACGTCATGGTCGATTTCAATTTCTATTGATGCTTTCCAGTCGTAATCAATGATGTATTTTTTGATGTTTGACATCTATTCATATCCTCATAGATAAAAAATCTCCCTCACACTGGAGGGCAAAGAAGATTTCCAATAATCAGAACAAGTCGGCTCCTGTTTAGTTACGAGCGACATTGCTCCGTGTATTCACTCGTTGGAATGAATACACAGTGCAGTGTTTATTCTGTTGTTTGCGTGAAAATGAAACCCGCCTGAGCGGGTTATGACCACTTTTTGTTTGGATTTCGTTGGTGAGCGTGGTTTACAGGATTATTTGATATACCCCATAACTCTGACTCGCTTATCTCTACACGAGAGAAAGACCTGCTTTCTTTCAGTTCTTTTATAAACCTAGAACCTACGATGACATCTATTGTCCCAGAAAGTTCTTGTAAAAGATCTTTGTTTTTTCTGAGGAAGAAAACATCTTCTTTATATTTAATTTTTACATAGAATTTATTCTGTATTTTTAATATATCAAAGCATGGCAGATATCTATATCCCTCATGCTTTCGCCACTGCTTAACAATTATAACATCTCTTTCATTTACTGCATTAATCAGCCCAAGACCAAGTATAGGTATGAATATTCTATTGTCTGCCGAAAGCGTACAATTATTACCACCAGGCAAATATGTATAAATCATGTCGGAATTTTTATACGCATCAACGAATGCACGTAAGAATCGTACATATTTTTGCCATCCGTTTATACCAAATTTACCATATAAGTATTCTTTATTTGTTAGAAGAAAACTATTTGTATCAGGAGCCTTATCTACAGACCTGTCGATAAGATCTCCAACTACGTTTACAAAGTCAAAGACAGAGTTTAATAAGAACAATTGTCTTTCAGTCGGGCGAATTTCAATTATGTAGCCTGGATGAAGACGATATTGCATCTGCTTACGAAGTATGCTGAACGCTTGGGTCCGGGCATCTGAAAGCAACTTCCTGTCGCCATCGCCGTGAGCATTGTTTCTAATAAAACTGATATAATTTGCTAATTTTTCAGCCTCTTTTTTGTGTTTTTTTCGCTCTGATGCTGAGTCTATTGGTTTTGGTATGGACTTGTAATCAATTTTCTTCATTACGTACCTCATGCCAATGGAATGGATTTCCCTTTAACCTTTTGTCTTCCTTGACAAGTTATACCGAACTCACTTGGCTTGCTATACCAAACTCGATGATTCTTGCGCTCAATACGTTGCAGGTTGCTTTCAATCTGTTCGTGGTATTCAGCCAGCACCGTAAGGTCTATCGGATTCAGTGCGCTTTCTACTCGTGATTTCGGTTTGCGATTCAGCGAGAGAATAGGGCGGTTAACTGGTTTTGCGCTTACCCCAACCAACAGGGGATTTGCTGCTTTCCATTGAGCCTGTTTCTCTGCGCGACGTTCGCGGCGGCGTGTTTGTGCATCCATCTGGATTCTCTTGTCAGTTAGCTTTGGTGGTGTGTGTGAGTCGTAGTCCTGAACGAAAACACCCCACGATTGGCTCATTTGCAGCTAATCCGGATTCGCACTTCCGGCCAATGCTTCGTTTCGTATCACACACCCCAAAGCCTTCTGCTTTGAACGCTGCCCTTCTTCAGGGCTTAATTTTTAAGAGCATCACCTTCAATGGTGGTCAGTGCGTCCTGCTGATGGCTTAAAATTACAAGAAAGATTGTATGTTGTAAGCAAGAAATATTGTAAAAAAGGGGCATGAAAAACAAACTCCATTGTTTTTAAACGGAAAATAGTTTGTTTTTTGGTTATCGAGATTGAGGTGGGGATTACTGGTTGCAGGTTCCGACTACATCACCAACAAAGGATTTGGTTGATGTAAGTTGTTGCATACCTGGGATGTTCATTACTTTGGAGTAAAGAGCTTTTTTGTTTGTAGTGATTGACCAGGTTTCAACGGTTATTCCTCCTCCAGACTGGTATTCTCCTACCATAGTGTTCGATGACAAAGCAGTGTATTTCATCTCTGGATAGACGCCAGAAACTGATTCATAAACTGATGATTTATCGCCATTTATTGTTACGTGGAAAACGGAATCTTCCGTGCTGTCTTTTGTAAACTCGTAACGATCGCCATTCATTGCCCCGTACCCGTGCAGGTTTGTGACAATCCAGCATTCAGAATTGGCGCTGGTAGTTAAGAGTATTGAGAGTAGCGCCGCAATCCTGATCATACGAATTTTACCCTCGCTTCCACGACAACACCGATAATCTTGCAGTTCCCGTTGATAGGAGTCATAGGCCATGAAGGATTCAGGCCTTTCAGGTACTTCTGCCCGCCATCTATAACCAGTTTCTTGAATGTTGCTTCGTTCGCGTCAGTCAGTTTGGCTACAACAAGGCTTCCATTCACTGGCTCGCGTCCAGTATCTACTAACACCATATGACCTTCAGGGATGCTTTGACCTACAGGTGAGGTCATGGAATCACCTTCAACCTTCAGCCAGAATCCATCGCCTAATAAGTTAACGTCACTGTCATACCATTCATCAATGTCCTTGATATCGTAGGGTTCACAAGCTTCACACCACGAACCAGCTCTAACCATGCTAATCAATGGATATTTCCCTTTGGGCTCAACGTGCCCAACAAATCTAACATTCGAATCAGAGGTGCCATTGAGCAGCCAGTCAACACTTACGCCAAGAGCTGACGCAAGTTCTGGTAAAAAGCGTGGTCGCTTAGTTTTACCGTTTTCGAGCTGCTCTATAGACTGCTGGGTAGTCCCCACCTTTTGAGCAAGTTCAGCTTGGTTAAGTCCAAGCTGAATTCTTTTGCTTTTTACCCTGGAAGAAATACTCATAAGCCACCTCTGTTATTTACCCCCCAATCTTCACAAGAAAAACTGTATTTGACAAACAAGATACATTGTATGAAAATACAAGAAAGTTTGTTGATGGAGGCGATATGCAAACTCTTTCTGAACGCCTCAAGAAGAGGCGAATTGCGTTAAAAATGACGCAAACCGAACTGGCAACCAAAGCCGGTGTTAAACAGCAATCAATTCAACTGATTGAAGCTGGAGTAACCAAGCGACCGCGCTTCTTGTTTGAGATTGCTATGGCGCTTAACTGTGATCCGGTTTGGTTACAGTACGGAACTAAACGCGGTAAAGCCGCTTAAGACATTCCCGCTCTTACACATCCCAGCCCTGAAAAAGGGCATCAAATTAAACCACACCTATGGTGTATGCATTTATTTGCATACATTCAATCAATTGTTATCTAAGGAAATACTTACATATGGTTCGTGCAAACAAACGCAACGAGGCTCTACGAATCGAGAGTGCGTTGCTTAACAAAATCGCAATGCTTGGAACTGAGAAGACAGCGGAAGCTGTGGGCGTTGATAAGTCGCAGATCAGCAGGTGGAAGAGGGACTGGATTCCAAAGTTCTCAATGCTGCTTGCTGTTCTTGAATGGGGGGTCGTTGACGACGACATGGCTCGATTGGCGCGACAAGTTGCTGCGATTCTCACCAATAAAAAACGCCCGGCGGCAACCGAGCGTTCTGAACAAATCCAGATGGAGTTCTGAGGTCATTACTGGATCTATCAACAGGAGTCATTATGACAAATACAGCAAAAATACTCAACTTCGGCAGAGGTAACTTTGCCGGACAGGAGCGTAATGTGGCAGATCTCGATGATGGTTACGCCAGACTATCAAATATGCTGCTTGAGGCTTATTCGGGCGCAGATCTGACCAAGCGACAGTTTAAAGTGCTGCTTGCCATTCTGCGTAAAACCTATGGGTGGAATAAACCAATGGACAGAATCACCGATTCTCAACTTAGCGAGATTACAAAGTTACCTGTCAAACGGTGCAATGAAGCCAAGTTAGAACTCGTCAGAATGAATATTATCAAGCAGCAAGGCGGCATGTTTGGACCAAACAAAAACATCTCAGAATGGTGCATCCCTCAAAACGAGGGAAAATCCCCTAAAACGAGGGATAAAACATCCCTCAAATTGGGGGATTGCTATCCCTCAAAACAGGGGGACACAAAAGACACTATTACAAAAGAAAAAAGAAAAGATTATTCGTCCGAGAATTCTGGCGAATCCTCTGACCAGCCAGAAAACGATCTTTCTGTGGTTAAACCGGATGCTGCAATTCAGAGCGGCTGTAAGTGGGGAACAGCAGAAGACCTGACCGCCGCAGAGTGGATGTTTGACATGGTGAAGACCATCGCGCCATCAGCCAGAAAACCGAATTTTGCTGGGTGGGCTAACGATATCCGCCTGATGCGTGAACGTGACGGACGTAACCACCGCGATATGTGTGTGCTTTTCCGCTGGGCCTGCCAGGACAACTTCTGGTCCGGTAACGTGCTGAGTCCGGCCAAACTCCGCGACAAGTGGACCCAGCTCGAAATCAACCGTAACAAGCAACAGGCTGGCGTGACAGCCGGAAAACCAAAACTCGACCTGACAAACACTGACTGGATTTACGGGGTGGATCTATGAAAAACATCGCCGCACAGATGGTTAACTTTGACCGTGAGCAGATGCGTCGGATCGCCAACAACATGCCGGAACAGTACGACGAAAAGCCACAGGTACAGCAGGTAGCGCAGATCATCAACGGTGTGTTCAGCCAGTTACTGGCAACTTTCCCGGCGAGTCTGGCTAACCGTGACCAGAACGAACTGAACGAAATCCGCCGCCAGTGGGTTCTGGCTTTCCGGGAAAACGGGATCACCACAATGGAACAGGTTAACGCAGGAATGCGCGTAGCCCGTCGGCAGAATCGACCATTTCTGCCATCACCCGGGCAGTTTGTTGCATGGTGCCGGGAAGAAGCATCCGTTATCGCCGGACTGCCAAACGTCAGCGAGCTGGTTGATATGGTTTACGAGTATTGCCGGAAGCGAGGCCTGTATCCGGATGCGGAGTCTTATCCGTGGAAATCAAACGCGCACTACTGGCTGGTTACCAACCTGTATCAGAACATGCGGGCCAATGCGCTTACTGATGCGGAATTACGGCGCAAGGCTGCCGATGAACTGACCTGTATGACAGCGCGAATTAACCGTGGTGAGACGATACCTGAACCAGTAAAACAACTTCCTGTTATGGGCGGTAGACCTCTAAATCGTGCACAGGCTCTGGCGAAGATCGCAGAAATTAAAGCTAAGTTCGGACTGAAAGGAGCAAGTGTATGACGGGCAAAGAGGCAATTATTCATTACCTGGGGACGCATAATAGCTTCTGTGCGCCGGACGTTGCCGCGCTAACAGGCGCAACAGTAACCAGCATAAATCAGGCCGCGGCTAAAATGGCACGGGCAGGTCTTCTGGTTATCGAAGGTAAGGTCTGGCGAACGGTGTATTACCGGTTTGCTACCAGGGAAGAACGGGAAGGAAAGATGAGCACGAACCTGATTTTTAAGGAGTGTCGCCAGAGTGCCGCGATGAAACGGGTATTGGCGGTATATGGAGTTAAAAGATGACCATCTACATTACTGAGCTAATAACAGGCCTGCTGGTAATCGCAGGCCTTTTTATTTGGGGGAGAGGGAAGTCATGAAAAAACTAACCTTTGAAATTCGATCTCCAGCACATCAGCAAAACGCTATTCACGCAGTACAGCAAATCCTTCCAGACCCAACCAAACCAATCGTAGTAACCATTCAGGAACGCAACCGCAGCTTAGACCAAAACAGGAAGCTATGGGCCTGCTTAGGTGACGTCTCTCGTCAGGTTGAATGGCATGGTCGCTGGCTGGATGCAGAAAGCTGGAAGTGTGTGTTTACCGCAGCATTAAAGCAGCAGGATGTTGTTCCTAACCTTGCCGGGAATGGCTTTGTGGTAATAGGCCAGTCAACCAGCAGGATGCGTGTAGGCGAATTTGCGGAGCTATTAGAGCTTATACAGGCATTCGGCACAGAGCGTGGCGTTAAGTGGTCAGACGAAGCGAGACTGGCTCTGGAGTGGAAAGCGAGATGGGGAGATCGGGCTGCATGACTATCAAATCAAATACGCCAGCACACGACAAGGACTGCTGGCAAACGCCGCTTTGGCTTTTTGATGCACTGGATATTGAGTTTGGATTCTGGCTGGATTCGGCAGCGAGCGACAAAAATGCTCTGTGTGCTCACTGGCTAACTGAGGCCGACGACGCGCTCAATTCTGAGTGGGTAAGCCACGGTGCAATCTGGAATAACCCACCGTACAGCAATATCAGGCCGTGGGTGGAAAAAGCTGCTGAGCAGTGCATACAACAGCGACAGACGGTAGTTATGCTTGTGCCAGAGGATATGTCAGTCGGATGGTTCAGCAAGGCTCTGGAGAGTGTCGACGAAGTTCGCATTATCACTGATGGACGGATTAATTTTATCGAACCATCGACAGGGCTGGAGAAGAAGGGAAACAGCAAAGGCTCCATGCTGCTGATTTGGCGACCGTTCATCAGTCCTCGACGGATGTTTACTACCGTATCCAAAGCGGCATTGATGGCGATCGGGCAGGGTGTCAGGAGGGCGGCATGAGGCGACAGCGACGAAGTTTCACCGACATCATCTGCGAAAACTGCAAATACCTTCCAACGAAACGCTCCAGAAATAAACGCAAGCCAATCCCAAAAGAATCTGACGTAAAAACCTTCAATTACACAGCTCACCTGTGGGATATCCGGTGGCTAAGATATCGTGCGAGGAAATGACAATGGATTATTCACAGTTAAGTGATTTTGAAATTAACAGAATGGTAGGAGACATAATTTTTAAAGGCCTTTGGGCAAGTAAACCGGAAACATCAGGGAATAACACCAACAAATGGTATTACGGAAATGCTGATACAACTTTTGAGCCATTAAATCATTTGCCTGACTACTGCAATGATCCGAGCGCTTCATGGCCGATTATTGAGAAATACAGGATTTCTATCTTAGACCAGTTAACTGAATGGTGTGTGGATGCAAAAGGCGTAAGCCCAATATTTGATACCAGACCTCTCCGCGCCGCCATGATTGTCTTTCTCCTGATGCAGGAGGCCAATAATGCTTAGCCCATCTCAATCCCTTCAATACCTGAAAGGAAGCATAGAGCGGGCTTCAATGTGCACAGAGTGGATTCTATCTAGGTTTAGCGCATACAGAAGATTGCCGGTAAAGGGCATGCCAAGCAAGTCGATGCTGCATATGCAAAAGAATGCGCGCTGGAAGGTATGGCGAGAACACAGGTTATCTGGCTGAAAGAGGGGGTTATTAAGGCGTGAATACCTACAGCATCACATTACCCTGGCCTCCGAGCAATAATCGCTATTACCGCCATAATCGCGGGCGCACGCACGTCAGCGCAGAGGGGCAGGCATACCGCGATAACGTCGCCCGAATCATTAAAAACGCAATGCTGGATATCGGCCTGACTATGCCTGTGAAAATCCGCATTGAGTGCCACATGCCGGATCGCCGTCGCCGTGACCTGGATAATCTGCAAAAAGCCGCTTTTGACGCACTCACTAAAGCAGGTTTCTGGCTGGATGATGCTCAGGTCGTTGATTACCGCGTTGTGAAGATGCCTGTTACCAAAGGTGGGAGGCTGGAACTGACCATCACCGAAATGGGGAATGAATGATGTTTGAGTTTAATATGGCAGAACTTCTTCGCCACCGCTGGGGGCGTCTGCGCTTATATCGTTTCCCCGGTTCTGTTTTGACCGATTACCGAATACTGAAGAATTACGCCAAAACACTGACAGGAGCAGGAGTATGAAGTCAGAGATAACAATCAACTAATACTGTTTTGTTGATTTTTGCTTGTAATTGGCGTTCTGGTCTGAGTTTTGTGGAGTAAGTTGATGCGTGATATTCAGATGGTTCTTGAGCGTTGGGGAGCGTGGGCGGCTAATAATCATGAAGATGTGACCTGGTCGTCCATTGCCGCCGGTTTTAAGGGATTAATTCCTTCAAAAGTAAAATCTCGCCCACAATGTTGTGACGATGACGCGATGATCATTTGCGGGTGCATGGCCCGTCTGAAAAAGAACAACAGCGATTTGCATGATTTATTGGTGGACTATTATGTCGGCGGCATGACTTTTATGGCGCTTGCACGTAAGCATGGGCGATCTGATTGTTGGGTTGGCAGGATGCTTCAGAAAGCTGAGGGCGTAGTGGAGGGTATGCTGATGGTGTTGGATCTCCGATTGGAGATGGATGCTGATTGTTCGAAATAATTAAAGGAAAAGTTGCTGTCTGATTGTCATTAGTCTAACATTTTAAATGTTGGAATCGCAACGTAGTTATTATCATATAACAGCTTGTTTCCTGATTTAGCCAGCCTCCCCAAAGGCTGGTTTTTTTCTAATAAGTATTATTTCGGGTAGGGATTTTATTGTTTAACCCATAATAATTCATTGACATTGAATCCCAACTTTTGAGCGGTTCGCACATAGTCTGCTTTTACTTTATCTGGAATAGTTGGGGTCCTTGCCAGAATCCATAGGTATTCTCTGTTCGGACCACTGACAAGAGCATACTTATACTCATCATCCAGTTTGATTACATTATAGCCACCATAGAAGGGGCCAAAAAACGAAACCTTCAATGCTGCAGTTTTAGTATCTCCAGTAAAGTATGCTTTACCTTCGCTCTCGCTCCATTTATTTTTCGTTGGATCGTATCCACGGTTAAGTACACGAATCCCTCCGTCGTTCCGTTTTCCATAAGTAGCGCTGACCTGTTCCAGACCACGTTCGAACCGGTTCTCGAGGCGAGCTATTTCATACCATTTTCCGAGGTAGCGGTTGGCGTCAAAATTTGTAATCGGCTGCACACCTTTAGGTGGTGTCGGGGCCTTACATGCTATAAGAGTGAAAGAGAGTGCAATGCCAGTCAACACAGGCCATAACTTCATAATAAATCCTGTACTTTTGATAGTTGAGAGTAAGTATGAAAAATAGATGATTACGACCGATCACTTAAAGAACTTTCATACTATATTAGGAATAGTCCATAACAGAAAAATTGTCAGTGATGACGCCAGAAAGGCAATTTATTCCGTGCACTACACAGTTTATGTGTTAATGAATTAGTCAAGGGGGAGAATATGATAAAAAAACCTGTGATTGGAATCAGCGGTTGTTTGGCCGGTTCTGCTGTTCGTTTTGATGGTGGTCACAAAAGAGCTGACTTTTTAATGGACAAATTAGTGGAATGGGTAACATTCAGACCAGTATGTCCGGAAATGGCTATAGGGCTGCCAGTTCCGCGTCCTGCTCTACGTCTTGTGCGCTCGACGCAAGGAAATATACGGATGTGTTTCAGCCACGACCAGAATGAGGATGTGACAGAGAGAATGACAGAGTTTAGTCGTTCTTATATGGACAAATTAAAGGATGTATCGGGGTTTGTGGTTTGTGCTAAATCTCCCAGCTGTGGCATGGAGCGCGTGCGTGTCTATGATGAAAATGGTAATCGAGGTCGTAAAGATGGAGTGGGACTATTTACGAGCACTTTGATGGAAAAGTTTTCCTGGCTACCGGTTGAAGAGGATGGGCGATTACATGATCCAGTGCTTCGTGAGAATTTTGTTGAAAGAGTTTTTGCTTTGCATGAGCTCAATCACCTTTACAAGGAGAAATTATCAAGAAGAGAGTTATTAGCTTTTCATAGTCGTTATAAGCTTCAGTTGTTGGCGCATAGTCAGGCAGGCTATAAAGATATGGGACCATTTGTGGCTGCAATACACGAGTGGGCGGACCTTGAATCATACTTTGAGGTGTATCGTGATAAGCTGATGGCGATTCTCAGAAAACCTGCATCACGTAAAAATCACACGAATGTGCTGATGCATATACAGGGGTATTTTAGTAACTACTTAAGTACACGCCAGCGTAAAGAGTTGAGCGAGGTTATACTTAACTATCGTTCTGGCACATTACCTCTTCTTGCGCCGTTGACTCTGCTGAAGCATTATCTGGGTGAGTATCCTAATGATTACTTGCTTACACAGAATTACTTCGATCCCTATCCGGACGAACTGGCTCTAAGACTGATGGTAAATTAATTGTATGCGATATCATCCAAAAGGATGAGTTCCTGCATGCAGGATATTTACAATCGTAAAAACTACACTATGATACCCAGAGTGTCAGTTTGTATAAAAACTCTGTTTACGCTGAAGAAACAATTGAGATGCAACTTAAAGTTGGTAAACATGCCAGTCAAAATATATAATATTATGATTCCACGCAGCTATATATAATATAACGGATTGGTTTAATAATTTGTCTTTGTGAGTTAAATACATAATTTTATACTTGTGATGCAATGAAATTTTCCTTATTGTTGAACTGGCGAATATTGATTTTCCACCTATACTTACCTGGTGTAACCCCAATGATATCAGGTGGATAATATGCCATACATATGTTCTATCATTTTGGTGTTGAACTCGTTTGATGTCCGAATTGGTAAAGAAGATATTTTGTTTAAAAAAGGAAGTGCTGTTCTCATTGATTACAATTTAAAAGATTTTTTTTCATCAAATATAGATCATGTAATGATCGTAGATGTTGAAGAGAAAACAGTTAATGATTTCTTTAAAAGCAACACACTTTCACCTTTTTCTGTAAGAAGGTTTTATCCGGCATACTTGATGGTGGAATGTGAAGATTTTTCATTGTTAAAGAACTTGATTGCATGCTTGAATTGTGATGGCAGAACTGTGGATTTTGTTAGAAATCAAATATCACTTGCATGTCTTGCTATCTTATCTTCAGAGAAAATAGTGCAAAGTTTTTTATTTGGATGTCTTAATAGTTTAGGAAGTAAAGTTAAGGCTATTGTTCACACGGATATATCTGCAGCATGGAGACTTTGTGATATATCTTCAAGACTGTATCTGAGTGAAAGTCTGTTAAAAAGAAAATTAAAGCACGAAGGCTTATCATTTAGTAAGTTAATTCTTGAAGAGCGAATGGTGATGGCGGAAAGGTTATTAAGCTACAATTTATATTCTGTTGGAAAAGTTGCTGAGATATGCGGTTATGAAAACACGTCATATTTTGTAAGTGTTTTCAGAAGGTATTTTGGTGTTCCTCCCCATCAATATTCATCAAGATTTTTTTTAGAAAAAGACATGATGTAACGTGATGCGTTTTAATGATTTTGTAATTTTCGTATTTGATAATTGTATGATGCTTTCAGCTACGCCAGAATAATCGCGGCGTTTTTCTTTTTGAATAGATGTTCAAGCCTTACGCTAATGTAACTTCTATACCTTTCCTCTTCGTTCCGAACCGTGTACACCATCCGTTATTTGCGGAGGTGAGGCTATGAAATCCATGGATAAGTTAACAACGGGCATTGCCTACGGCACCTCCGCAGGCAGTGCTGGCTACTGGTTTTTACAGCTGCTCGATAAAGTCACGCCCTCACAGTGGGCAGCAATAGGTGTGCTGGGTAGCTTGGTATTTGGCCTGCTGACGTACCTGACAAACCTTTATTTCAAGATTAAAGAAGATAAGCGCAAGGCTGCGAGAGGTGAATAATGCCTCCATCATTACGAAAAGCCGTTGCTGCTGCTATTGGTGGCGGAGCAATTGCTATAGCATCAGTGTTAATCACTGGCCCAAGTGGTAACGATGGTCTGGAAGGTGTGAGACATAATCCTTACAAAGACATAGTTGGTGTATGGACTGTATGTTACGGGCATACAGGAAAAGACATCATTCCCGGTAAAACGTATACCGAAGCAGAGTGCAAAGCCCTCCTGAATAAAGACCTTGCCACTGTCGCCAGACAAATTAACCGGTACATCAAAGTCGATATACCGGAAACAACGCGCGGCGCTCTTTACTCGTTCGTCTACAACGTGGGTGCTGGCAATTTCAGAACATCGACGCTTCTTCGCAAAATAAACCAGGGCGATATCAAGGGCGCATGTGACCAGCTACGTCGCTGGGCATACGCTGGCGGTAAGCAATGGAAAGGCCTGATGACTCGTCGTGAGATTGAGCGTGAGGTCTGTTTGTGGGGGCAACAATGAGCAGGGTAACCGCGATTATCTCCGCTCTGGTTATCTGCATCATCGTCTGCCTGTCATGGGCTGTTAATCATTACCGTGATAATGCAATCGCCTACAAAGAACAGCGCGATAACAAGGCCAGTGAACTGGAGAAGGCGAACGCCACCATTACTGACATGCAGCAGCGCCAGCGTGATGCTGATGCACTCGATGATAAATACACGAAGGAGTTAGCTGATGCGAAAGCTGAAAATGATGCTCTTCGGCGCAAGCTTGATAATGGTGGTCGGGTGCTCGTCAAAGGAAAATGCCCTGTGCCATCCTCAGCCGAAACCTCCAGCGCCTCCGGCATGGGCAATGATGCCACCGTCGAACTCTCTCCAGTTGCTGGACGAAACGTTCTCGGTATCCGGGACGGAATTATCCGCGACCAAACAGCACTGAGAACGCTTCAGGAATACATCAGGACGCAATGCCTTCGATGATAGCGATAATTTTACTCATCATCCTTCACATCTGGCTCTGTAGACAGGGTGGTGCTCACTTCTGGAGTGAATCCAGATTAAACATCTCATTGCTGATGCTTGATATTGAGCATTTTGCGCGCGGTAAGGGGCTGCGTTGAGATAAGAGCCAGTCATTACAAATACCAGGATTTAGCCTCGCATTCGCGGGGCTTTTTATTGCCATTACAAAAGCCACTTCCTACAGAGTGGCTTTGATAATGGTTTATACCCTACACGGGATAACTTAACTGATATCCCTTTTAAAGGATAAAGGTATTCAAGCCTGACACATCATGCGCTGTATCGTCGCCGTATTCCCGTATTAACAGAGACCGTAGCCCGACGGGGAACTCCTTCTGCGCGAGTGTGCGGGAATAATCAAAAACGATGCACACCGGGGTTACCGGGTACACATATTTCATCATGCCAGCGAGTCCGGTTCTGGCACGGAAGAAACCGGACGTTATGATTTAGTGCGGAAATATTTGTGTAGTGTTCTGAATGTTCTCAGTAAAGAGTAATGAATTATCAAAGGTATAGTAATACCTTTTGTTTTCGTGGATATTTGTAATCCATCTGAAAACCCCTGCTGTAGCAAGATTTTTCCTGTATTCGTAAAATGATAACTCTCCTGATTTGAATCCTTTTAAGGTGGCTTCTATAAGGCATTTATTTTTTGAAAATCTTACATTTACAACCTTACCCTGTCCTTTTATTAAAACCGTATTATCGTTTTCAAGAACAAGATGAATATTCTCTGTAGCTAAATAGTAAATGTAATGTGAGACATTGTGACGTTTTAGTTCAGAATAAAACCAGTGATAGTTTAAATTATTTCGCACTTTATCGAATATTTGTTTAAAAATGGCAACCTGAGCCATTGTAGTACCTTCCATGTGATATGAGGGGCGTAGTCTGCACGATTATCTAAATTGCTTCAATCTGGTCTGATCTGTTTTCTGAGCAATTCAGTAATGTCACTCTTTTCTTTGTTTGCTTCAGGAGAAACTCTTTTTTCTGAGCACAGTCTCCGGCGGCAGGCTTCAATGACCCAGGCTGAGAAATTCCCGGACCCTTTTTGATCAAGAGCGATGTTAATTTGTTCAATCATTTGGTTAGGAAAGCGGATGTTGCGGATTGTTGTTCTGCGGGTTCTGTTCTTCGTTGACATGAGGTTGTCCCGTATTTAGTGTCGCTGATTTGTATTGTCTGAAGTTGTTTTTACGTTAAGTTGATGCAGATCAATTAATATGATACCTGCGTCATAATTGATTATTTGACGTGGTTTGATGGCGTAGATGCACGTTGTGACATGCAGATGATAATTATTATCATTTTGCGGGTCCTTTCCGGCGATCCGACAGGTTACGGGGCGGCGACCTCGCGGGTTTTCGCTATTTATGAAAATTTTCCGGTTTAAGGCGTTTCCGTTCTTCTTCGTCATAACTTAATGTTTTTATTTAAAATACCCTCTGAAAAGAAAGGAAGCGACAGGTGCTGAAAGCGAGCTTTTTGGCCTCTGTCGTTTCCTTTCTCTGTTTTTGTCCGTGGAATGAACAATGGAAGTCAACAAAAAGCAGCTGG
>NZ_VNXE01000110.1:0-299 GCF_009820115.1 Escherichia sp. HH41S | reverse complement strand
TGGTGGGTCGTGCAGGATTCGAACCTGCGACCAATTGATTAAAAGTCAACTGCTCTACCAACTGAGCTAACGACCCATACGGGTGTTACCTGAATGATTTCTACTCGGGACCAATCTTTAATATTGGTGGATCGTGCAGGATGACTCGCTTCGCTCGCCCTACGGGCCGTTGCTGGTGCAACGTTATCCTTCACGCTTAACATCTGAGTTTGATGTTAAAACTGGTGGGTCGTGCAGGATTCGAACCTGCGACCAATTGATTAAAAGTCAACTGCTCTACCAACTGAGCTAACGACCCG
>NZ_VNXE01000104.1:0-299 GCF_009820115.1 Escherichia sp. HH41S | reverse complement strand
GGAGCGGGAAACGAGACTCGAACTCGCGACCCCGACCTTGGCAAGGTCGTGCTCTACCAACTGAGCTATTCCCGCTTAATCTTCGTCTTTCGAACCGCTACTGCCTTGGCTGCCTTCACTCACCTTAGTCACTTACTTTTGTAAGCTCCCAAGAATTCGTTCAGTTGCCGCCTTGTCGCAATTCGAAATACTGCGATTGGGTGGTCTGTGCTTTGCAGCACTTTTCAAATTTTGGAGCGGGAAACGAGACTCGAACTCGCGACCCCGACCTTGGCAAGGTCGTGCTCTACCAACTGAGC
>NZ_VNXE01000059.1:0-54552 GCF_009820115.1 Escherichia sp. HH41S | reverse complement strand
GTCCGTCTATATCAGATGGGCGTCTAAGTTACCAATTCTCGTCTGATGGCTACATACGGCGGTCAGTTTACGCTTACGACCATATCAGGGACTGTCACCAGAAGCCCGCACCGTTCAAGATCAGCCGGCGAGCAGAAATTCGCATCACTGACAAGATTTATGCCTGCATTTTTAAAGCATTGCGCCACTAAGCGTGAACAAAACTGTTTTCTGCTGTTTTCACGGAATTGCCTCGTAAATTCAGGGCCTTTCACTAAAATGGCTTCAGCAACTGAATACTGGCTGCCCACAAGGTAACGGGCCTGATTGCACACAATTGTTGTTATTTCTTGTCCCGGATCTTTGGCCAGCCTAAGGACTTTGAAATCAGATATGGCCCTTACCGCCGATCGGTTTGGAATACGACTGAATACGCCTCCGTCCCTTGTGGCTTCAATAATCGTCCCGCCAACATATATCATTGCATGAGAGTAGTGGCTGCCGGTCTGCTGGCAGATTATATCTGAGTGCATTTCATACCCCCGCTCCAGAATAATATCTCCGGGACGGAGACTGTCATGACGCAGTATGAAATACGGGCCAGCATAATCATTCAAGCTTGTAAATTTTCCCATCTTTTAATCTCCATGTTGTATTTGTGTTTTTGATCTGTCCGGGCTGCCGGAACTCGAATTTAACAATGGTCTCCCTTGATACTGATTTCCCGTTACGATCTATACTGACAGTTGCCAGGCCGCCCGGCGGGAGGCCTCGGACAGAGGCATATCGCTGGGCCGTTTCAAATTCACCTTTCATATCCAATTTCAATGGAGGAATGTAAAACCTTCCAGTAACAGACCGCAAGAGCTCGGGTTCTGGGCGTTTTCGGATCCCAGATTACAACTGGAAGAAACTGCGTTCTTCGACAGCCAGTCTTTCAGCCTGACGATGGCATGCGGCATGTGGATGCCGGGTGATAAAGGTTGCTCAGTGCCAGAAGCAGAAATTACTAGTGTCAGTTCGGATTAGTCAAAGGGAAGCAGATGACAGGTTCCGTTTATGACCTATCGTACCACTGTATCCTTTATAAACTAACAATAATTAAGAGAGAGTTTATATTATGGCAATGTTGTGATTAGCATTGAATTTAGAAACCAAGATCATTGTCAGTTAATTTGAACTTTGCCATTTCATCAACGCTTTCTTTCGATTGGAAGGGAACGTCTTTTACCTTGCCCGAGACCCCATTTGCAAAATTCACACTGCCATAATCAATACACTTAATAACTTTTCTGTCGCTGGTCATACCGTAGTTTTTAGAATGCTTATCATCGACCTCAACAGGTACTTTAGCATCAGATTTTAATGCGGTGTCCAGATCCGTGTTCAATTTTTCCATGATTAAAAACTTGCCTGTGCGACTGATACTTTTGACCTCAGCAATGCAGCCGAGTACATTAAATAAATTATCAATGACGCTCATGAAGTAAAATCTTGCTTCATTTTCGTTATGGCTATACTTATCCGGCTTAGCCTCTTTAAGTACTAAATCATCACACCCTGTGACCTCAAAAACACACCGTGCATGACCACATCCAATAAACTTACCTTTAATCGACTCAAAATCGTTGTCATCAGATCTGCATGCTGGAATCATTCTTACCCTCTCCAAATTAACCATCTATCAAAACGCCTGCTCTGTATGTGAGCGATCAACGAGTTTACTCCGTCCTGTTGAAAGGGGACATCCAGCAGGCAGTACCAGAGTCCAATCGCAGTACCCAATTCACATCGTTACGTTGTTCGGCTGAGCTCCCGGCTTCCCAGTTAAAACTGTAGGCCAACGACCCGAATCACTGGTGAGCAGGAAGGGACAATTGCTGCTTTACGCGCTGACTACCCAGCCATTTAGCAATTCAATTGGCTGGCACTCAAAATTTTGCTCAATCTATAACTGCATGAATACTCAGAGCTTTAACCCCATTAGCTCACCCTTTCAAGTAATTGTTATCTATAGCGGTCACTTCCTATAACAATAAGCTGTCTTTAAGAGCTTAAGGGGCATAGGGGGCTTAAGAGTGTGGACGCTGAGCAACTTGCTCTTCAGTTACACTAGCTGGCATTTTTAGGGCTTTTTATCTGTTCCCAGATGATTGACACACTGTTTTTTTAGCAACATCCATTGCGACTCAATTATGAACGTCCGCCCTTCGCTCAAAACGGACTGTAAAATTTGAATGAGTTATGGCTGCATAAACTGCCTGTTGGGTCTGAGCAAGCCCTCATAACCGCTGCAACCAGGAAATTATGATGTCCTTAAATTTCTGGCAGTGCAAAATTTCATCCCATTCGGAGAAGTTTACGTCCTTCCGAGATAATTTGTTTGATTCTTCCCGTGTCACTAATCTCCATGGCATCAATCAAGCTAGCGATTCCGCCAAATGCTTGCTGTTGAGAAATAGCACCAAAATCGTAGTCATCGAGCACCACCGCCAATAACGCTTTCTGTTTTACCTGCTCACTCATCGAAAGTATGTACGCCATTTTAACCCCATCAAAGGTTAGGTTTTGGATGGATTGTATCTTTTCGCTTCCGGGAACGGTGGAAGCTCCCGGTAATCTGTCTTCTCCGTAGCGTCCCAGTGCCACCATCCATATTGAACCGCCCCGGAAATCCTGGAGACTAAACTCCCTGAGAAAGAGGTAAACAGGATGACTAAAAATACTCGTTTTTCCCCCGAAGTCCGTCAGCGGGCGATTCGTATGGTTCTGGAAAGTCAGGATGAATATGACTCACAGTGGGCGGCAATTTGTTCCATTGCCCCAAAGATTGGCTGTACGCCGGAGACTCTGCGTGTCTGGGTTCGCCAGCATGAGCGGGATACCGGGGGCGGTGATGGTGGGCTCACCAGCGCGGAACGTCAGCGTCTGAAAGAGCTGGAACGTGAAAATCGTGAACTGCGCCGCAGTAACGATATCCTTCGCCAGGCTTCCGCTTATTTTGCGAAGGCGGAGTTCGACCGCCTCTGGAAAAAATGATGCCACTGCTGGATAAGCTGCGTGAGCAGTACGGGGTCGGACCGGTATGCAGCGAACTGCATATTGCCCCGTCAACGTATTACCATTGTCAGCAACAGCGACATCATCCGGATAAACGCAGTGCCCGTGCGCAGCACGACGACTGGCTGAAGAGAGAGATACAGCGCGTATACGATGAAAATCATCAGGTGTACGGTGTGCGTAAAGTCTGGCGTCAGTTGTTACGGGAAGGAATCAGGGTGGCCAGATGTACAGTGGCACGTCTCATGGCGGTTATGGGACTTGCCGGTGTTTTCCGGGGTAAAAAGGTCCGTACGACCATCAGCCGGAAAGCCGTTGCCGCAGGCGACCGCGTAAACCGTCAGTTCGTGGCAGAACGACCTGACCAGCTGTGGGTGGCTGATTTTACTTACGGTGTGCCCGGAGTTCAGGGCGGGCATGGATGCTTAAATGAACCGCGAGTCTGTCTGGAATATTGAACCGGTAACTCACGATGAGAAACCCAACAATCCCACCGGGTGTGACGGTGGAGAACCTGAGCGGCAGTGACCTGCGGCATGCCCGCAGGGTGATGTAACCCGCTGACAACGGGGATTGAGGCGAGATCACTAAGCCGAGATGATCCTCAAGGTTAAGTACTGAAAGGCTGAAGAACATGAACCCGTTAATCCGCCTCTGTGGGTTGAAAACGTCACCACGGCCTACGTGATCTGACAGGCCGTGCAGGAGGAACTGGCAGTGATACGTAAGCACTGCCGGTCGAAGGTGTTTTGACATGTATGCGAAACACCGGGGCAGCAGCGTCTATCACGCTTGCGTTGCTGACTTCTGCCAACTTGCGGCAAGCAAGGATAAAGAGTGCGACGGGCAGCCTCCTCAGTATGCCTGAGTCCAGGCAGGTAAACCGGGGAAGGTCAGCGACGGATGTTAAGGGGGCATGGCTCCGATGACGCGCTGGCTGGCGGAGCTTCCGTAGTAGTCCGCGATGGGGAAAGCCCATTACATGGCGAAGGGAAGCAGTTTGAATGTGTTTGCGACGTGAATTAACTGACCTAACGAGGTGAAGACCTTTGATAATCAGCGAAATGCA
Organism: Escherichia sp. HH41S; assembly: GCF_009820115.1. Lineage (NCBI taxonomy): Bacteria > Pseudomonadati > Pseudomonadota > Gammaproteobacteria > Enterobacterales > Enterobacteriaceae > Escherichia > Escherichia sp. HH41S. The sequence continues at coordinate 50,444 of NZ_VNXE01000059.1, read as the reverse complement.
ACGCAAGCTTGCCACATGGGCAGTCACCGATCCGTCCCTACGGATTCAACGGCTGCTGCGTCTGATAACACAACCAGAATGGCTGGCTGAAGCGGCGCGGATCACGCTTTCATCAAAGGGGGCCCATACCCCCGGCGTTGATGGCGTGAACAAAACAATGCTACAGGCCAGACTAGCTGTTGAGCTGCAAATCCTCAGGGATGAATTACTCTCAGGCCACTACCAGCCCTTGCCCGCCAGACGGGTTTACATCCCTAAAAGCAACGGCAAACTGCGACCACTGGGTATCCCCGCGTTGCGGGATCGTATTGTTCAGCGGGCCATGCTGATGGCGATGGAGCCGATATGGGAGAGTGATTTTCATACGCTCTCATATGGCTTCCGGCCTGAGCGCAGTGTCCACCACGCTATCCGCACGGTGAAATTACAGCTCACAGACTGTGGTGAAACCCGGGGACGCTGGGTGATTGAAGGCGACCTGTCCAGTTACTTCGACACCGTACATCATCGACTGCTGATGAAGGCTGTACGCCGCAGGATCAGTGACGCACGTTTCATGACTCTGCTGTGGAAAACCATCAAGGCGGGACATATCGATGTCGGTCTCTTTCGGGCGGCCAGTGAAGGTGTGCCACAGGGCGGTGTTATATCGCCGCTATTATCGAACATCATGCTGAATGAGTTCGATCAATACCTGCATGAGCGCTACCTGAGCGGGAAAGCCAGAAAAGATCGGTGGTACTGGAATAACAGTATCCAACGGGGCCGAAGTACGGCGGTCAGAGAAAACTGGCAGTGGAAACCCGCGGTGGCGTACTGCCGCTATGCCGATGATTTTGTCCTCATCGTCAAAGGCACCAAAGCACAGGCGGAAGCCATCAGGGAGGAGTGTCGGGGTGTGCTCGAAGGCAGTCTGAAACTCAGGCTGAACATGGATAAGACTAAAATCACCCATGTTAATGACGGCTTTATCTTTCTGGGGCACAGGATCATTCGCAAACGCAGTCGTTATGGCGAGATGCGAGTGGTCTCAACGATCCCGCAGGAGAAAGCCAGAAACTTCGCCGCATCGCTGACAGCACTGTTATCAGGCAACTACAGTGAAAGCAAAGTCGATATGGCTGAACAACTCAACCGAAAACTGAAAGGCTGGGCCATGTTCTATCAGTTCGTTGATTTTAAGGCCAAAGTCTTCAGTTATATCGACCGTGTCGTGTTCTGGAAGCTGGCTCACTGGCTGGCCCGCAAATACCGTACAGGTATCGCTTCCCTGATGAGGTGGTGGTGTAAATCACCGAAACCGGGTCAGAGCAAAACGTGGGTTTTATTTGGTAAAACCAATCACGGCAAGCTCAGCGGCGAAATACTGTACCGGTTGGTGGGGCAAGGCAAGAAGCTGTTCCGCTGGCGGCTACCCGAAGGTAATCCCTATCTGAGGACGGAGACCAGAAACACGTATACATCGCGCTTTACAGAAGTGGCAATGGCGTTCGCCAGCATTTAAATGGAGAGCCGGATGCGCTGAAAGGTGCACGTCCGGTTCGGGGAGGAGAGGCAGGGAAATAGTCCGACTACGCCCTGCCTCTTACTCTACTCAGCACATGGCAGGGCTTCGTCTATGTGGCGTTTATCATTGATGTGTTTGCCGGATACATCGTGGGGTGGCGGGTCTCATCGTCTATGGAAACGACATTCGTGCTGGATGCGCTGGAGCAGGCGTTGTGGGCCCGTCGTCCGTCTGGCACCATCCATCACAGCGATAAAGGCTCTCAGTATGTGTCACTGGCCTATACGGAGCGACTAAAAGAAGCCGGATTACTGGCATCAACAGGGAGTACAGGCGACTCGTATGACAACGCGATGGCTGAGAGCATCAATGGTCTTTACAAAGCGGAGGTAATACACCGTAAGAGCTGGAAAAACCGTGCAGAAGTGGAACTGGCCACACTAACGTGGGTGGACTGGTATAACAATCGACGATTGCTGGGAAGGCTGGGCCATACTCCTCCGGCAGAAGCAGAAAAAGCTTATTATGCTTCCATCGGAAACGATGATCTGGCAGCCTGAGTTCACAGATAAAACACTCTCCAGGAAACCCGGGGCGGTTCATATGGCCCATATTCACGGTTGTAATATGCCTTCTTGAGTTCCTTTCGCGCAAGATAGGCTGGTGTTGCCATCCCGAAAACCTCCATCGGAAACGGCTTATCACTTCGTGTATCCAATAAATAAAAATCAGGGAAAACATCGCTGACACTGGCATCATATCGCATAGGCTTAACATAGTGTCGGCCTTCAGCATCCAGCTTACTGGATACAATCGCTTCATATGAGGAGTCGAGAGGTATCCAATTATCGCTCACCTGCATAAGCACTATCTGATGAGCTCGCCCAGAGAGCCCTCTGTTTGTCACCGAAACGGGAGAGGTAAGGGCAAAAACAACAACTTTCCCCCCAGACTTCCATGCAGCATACTCCTGTGGGAATCTCCGTTCCACGCTATCCCAGTGCCCTTCGGAGTTAAAGAAGGTAAGAGGTAAGCCGCCAAAGTTACGCATTGGTAGAAACTTCAGTACTTTTTCATGCTTTTCCGGGTCATAACGCGGCAGTATTGATAACAATAACAATCGCTTGTCACTCAGTTCCGCAGACGACAAAACCTCAACCTGCTCACTCGCTACTTTGCTCTTAGGGTCTGCCACTCCGATAAATATATGGTCACCAAGACAGGCTCTACCCGATTTAATCAGCTTCGCCGCTTCCATCAGACGGTAACGAACCAGTGAATCATTCCGTTTCCCGGCCATATTCGGATACCAGACATTGAGACCAGCTTCAGTCCACAACAGACTCAGAAGTCCGGAAAGGGTCATTGAAGCTTGTCCACCCTCAGGTCGCAGGATTTGCGGCGGGGGAGGGACCTCGGACTTTTCAGGCGGATCTTTCTCCGTCATGCCTATTCCGAGGCGGATTGACATGGTTCCTTCATTGTTGATACGCACAACATTGCTGGCATAACCCTTTAACCCCGTATGCCTGGCATCAAGGTCGAAAAACACACACGATGGTTCATGCTCGGTGCCGGTATTTGCAGCCTTAATCAGGATGAAGGTATCGCTGTTTGGTAGCGCTCTGACGTAGAGCCGCTTTGCACCTTTACCCCGGCATCCGCAGGTGATCACGTATTTCTGCCCAGACGTGTGGTGTGCCTTCTTCAGGGCCGACTGCCATCCCTTAACATACTCGTCTTGAGTTTGAAATTCTGCCGAGTACCGTTTCGCGTTTGGTTCGTCATCGTTAGCAAAAATTACTGCAAACTTCTGGCCCATGGGACCTCCTGAAATTTAAAAGACTAATAACCCAGCCATCTCAATACATCCTGCGCGTTGTACTCTTTTCTCACACCCATCTCGAAAAAAAACACTTTGATTTCGCTGGCTGCTATGCCATGTTTTTTTAGTTCTTCCAGAGCTCTCTGTTTTGAAATAATGAGCTCTTCGGCTGAATCAAAATAAGTCATCGTTACCTCCTGTCGATAGCGTTGACTGAAGCAGACCCTAGTATTCCTGCTCAGGGATAGTCTGCGTGATAATCATAAATATTTGTGAATTAAACCATTCCGTTAGCGCGATAAATCGCACAAAAAAATATTAAGATGTCACTTCAAATTCGCTCCTGAGACGAGCAGCAACAGCAAGTTCAATTCGACTACGCAGTAAAGTGGCGACGGCCGCAAACACGTCGACTATTACCGAATTGCCAAATTGCCGGTAGGCCTGAGTATCAGAGACAGGAATGCGAAAAGTAACTTTTCCCGGTTGTTCGAACCCCATGAGACGGGCACATTCTCTCGGGGTTAAACGGCGTGGGCGACTGGCCATGTTTACAGGATCATTAAAGTCTTTTTCTCCTATGCTCATATCCCATCCCCGGTCTAACAAAATTTCAGACCCGTCACGATAATACCGTGCGCTAAGCGTCCTGCACGTAGCTGATTTATCGAGCGGATTGACCATCCCATAGCCAAATCCATTTCCTTTTGCCTGATGCTTTTTAGCGTAGTTATAGAGGTATTCCCAGAGTTTAGGTGAAAGGGTATATCGGCTATCAACTTCAGCGTCCAGCAATTCCCCAAGGCTCGGTCGTCGAGCAGGATAAAGAGCTGATATATCACTTAACGAAAACCCGTGTCGGAGCTTCAGATCACGCCGGAAACCAACCAGCACGATACGTTCCCGGTGCTGTGGCCGGAAGTTCTGACCATCAATTATTTTAGGGTCCTTTGGACCGTGAGCATCGCAGTCGGCGACATCGTATCCGAGTTCATCAAGCGCATTCATGATGACCCGGAATGTATTGCCCTTATCGTGGCTCTTCAGATTTTTTACGTTCTCCAGAACGAAAATTGCTGGCTGTTTGGCTCGAATGATCCGGGCAACATCAAAAAAAAGTGTCCCCTGGGTGTCACATTCAAAGCCGTGTTTTCTGCCCAATGAGTTCTTTTTGCTGACACCGGCAATACTGAACGGCTGGCATGGGAAACCGGCGAGCAATACATCATGGTCAGGGATGGAAGCATTGATAGAAGCATAGGCCTGGTCTTCCGATATATCGGGTAGATTGCTAAGTGTAATGTCCCGGATATCGTAGTTGAATTGGTGTTCCGACTCATCGCAGTACCAGTTTGCACTGTATGTCCGTCGCGAGAACTGATTCCATTCGCTGGTGAACACACATTTCCCGCCGATCGCGTCAAAACCACTGCGAAGGCCACCTATACCGGCAAACAGATCTATAAATCTGAAATATTTCTGGTCGTAGTCGGCGGGGCGTGAGGGGAGCAACGATCGTAGATAGCAATATTCTTCCTGGTTAAGTCGGCATTCATTAACAGTGCCTTTGATCTGGCGAATAAGGGATGCCCTTGACCAATCACTGCCGGTTGCCTCATTAAGTCTCTCAACCAGATCTTTCACGTCATATACGCTGGCAACTTGAACGAGTAATTTATGGATAGTGGCCTGTGACTCATCATTAGGCAACACCACTATTGCAGGTTCAGCTCTCTCGTTTTTCACCCTGACTCCGGAAAATGTGGATAAATTAGAGCTTCAGACTACCACGAGAAAAAAATTATTTTATTTGCTAAAGCCCCTAATTCTCATTTTCTGAAGTAATTATTTTATTCATACAAATTTCTGCCTTACCGAATAATAGACGGATTTCTAATTGATACACTAAGACCGATAAATCACGCGACATATTAATTACTACTAACCGACTAATTCAGGGAGAACGTATGAGTCTGTTGAAAAAGTTACTTTTGCCGACATTAGTCGTCCTTTTCCCGGCTATATCTCTGGCTGGCCAACCGTCATTTGAAGCGAAAGTGGTAAAAATTATCGATGGGGACACTATTACCGCGCTCGATGAACAGAATACAAGCTTCAAAATCCGTTTGTACGGCATTGATGCCCCCGAAAGTAAGCAGGCCTTCGGACAAAAGGCGAAACAAGCGCTGAGCTCCGCGATTTCTTCACAGAATATTACGGTTGTAGACCACGGACCCGATATTTACGGCAGGATGTTGGGGACCATTTGGCTTGATGGATATGACATAAACGCTTCGATGGTAGACAGCGGCTATGCATGGGTATACCGGTTTGATGGTAATGCCATCGTTCCAACCTATCTGAAATTTGAAGCTTCAGCTCAGAAAGCCGTTAAAGGCCTCTGGGTTGATCCTAATCCCGTTGCCCCATGGGAATGGCGCCAGCAAAACCAGAAACCTCAAAAGACGAAAGACAGGAGGTAACCGCAATGACAACCCAACATCCTTTACTGAAAATTGCGCTTAATGATGATGGACGTCTTTTGTGGCCAATGTCACCCGGGCAGACGCAGCGCTGCCCAACGTGTATGCGAGACGTTATTACAGGCCCGGATGGTGGTTTAGTACATCAAATGGAGGAGGGCGGTAATGCCTGCATCCCATCTGTAGATGTTGTCATTTCAAAGGCGATTATTGAACTACTCAGCTCAGGTGAGCGCCTCTATGTTAACCCGATCAAGAACGCGAATAAAATACTGGCCCCGTCATTTATCTTTCTGCATAAAGACAAGCAACTTCAACCATTTATAAATAAGCACTATCAGCCAGCAGGTGCCACTTGGCGAAGTGATAAGGGATTCAGGCTTGGTCTTTTCTTTATGGCTGAGCGAGCACAAAGAATAAATAAAGACGAGTTCGATTTTATTGCTGTAATAGACCCAATCATTTTTCAAGCTGAATTTGATGCGATATGGTCACCGGGGTGAATTTGAGGACCCCCTTGCGGCATTATGGCATTCACTGGTTTCAGAGAATATGTCTTCCGTCTGGGTGAAATGGCCCGTAAAAAACCTGCAACCGAAGAAAGAAACTGTGAAAGCCGATTACTGGTACGATTGTTACTCGTCGGCTCAGAAACCAGTGCCCCAGGTTAACTGTACGGCATCCGTTATTGGTATAGACGGTAATGTGTCCGGGGAAACAATCTACCTGCTACAGACTTCGGTAAAGCGCTCACTTGGTGAGTACCAGCTAGTAAAATCGCTTGGGGTCATATTACTCCTGGATAACACCGGAGATTTGGTATCTGAGACGCACCCGCACTTTGATATAATCCTAAAAGCATGCACCTTGGCCGTCAGAGACTTTGTTCGTCAGAACCCTCGACGTCTGTTCCTCAATTCCTACACAATGCAGGATTAATACAAAAGAGGCGTTGAATGAACATGCTGGCCACATCAACCGGAGCCAAGTTGTACTCATCGCAAGCCATGACCTAGTGCGTATAATGAACCACATCAAAATGTAACTCATTGATTTATAAGGGCGTGTAATCTATCTTATGTTAAATCAACTACTGTGGTAAATAAGTTCATAAGACACTCCCACTAACTGATAAATCAATACGTTAGGATTTCTGATCTCCCTCTCGTTTCTTGCATTAGGTACAGAGTACATTCTCTTCATGTTGTTCTGAGGTGAGCATATCACCTCTGTTCAGGTGGCCAAATTCAGTGTGCCACTTCAATCAATAATGAGAGTTCTCAAACTCTCGTTGCCATTTTGGTCACAGAAGACTGACGCTGTTTTATGCCCTAACTATACTGACGTGAACCCGGTCCACACCACACCTATGATTCTCTCCAACTATATAACTGTGTGACATCACACTTTGCTGATAAACGCTTCAAATCGACGACCTATACCCGATATTGTTAATAAATGACGTTGCGCGATTTGTTGTGATGACACTGCTGCAATTTCGTTATCCAGACTGATAATTCGTTCATTTAATACCTGCATATCCTCCCGCAGTGAGATTTGGTGAGATCAACATCAACAACTTTGATCGTACTCATGTCATTTACTCCCGTAGCAAACGAAGACAGTAAAAGATACAGGTGTTGAATGATTAAAATCCTCTAAATTCCAACCAAATTTTTGCATGGTATACTTACTGATATCTTTATCTACTTTAATAATGGCATAGGTTATAGAGCAATCCGGCTATTCTTCATGCTCTAAACCTATACTGATGCACGTGATTATTGGTAGTTAAAACTAATTTACGAGCAACTTTAAATTGTTAGAAGGCTATGTTCTGTATACCTTTATAACCATACAAAGAAATTATACATAACCCCGTATTTAATATTATTAGCTTATCAGAATGAAATTCCACTCAATCCTATATTGCTGGAGTTTTTTTCCAAGCACCTATTTGCTCATAAATTTGACGCTCTATTTTTTCTACATCATCAACCAAGTCAGAATAGTCAGGTGGGTTGGTACCAATTGCCCCCTCCCATTGCCTCGTCAGCTGTGAAACTTTATTTTTGATTGTAGAGAGCTGATTTAGCTGCTTTTTGGCAAACAATACTTCTTCCGAATACAGGTTTTTTTTGGGCATTACAGTACCAGACAACGAATTTAACTTAAGTGCAGGCCGTCTTTTTAACATAAACAACTATCATTGCAACACATTTTCCGAGTTTTTCGTGGTAGGCCCTTCTTAGCAGAAGCATCTCTGATGTGTGGTCATCCACCAGCGGTCCTGTGTTTCGATAACCAAAACTATGCATATTCGTTTACACGCATTGTGCAAAAATCAGTGACCAGCTATCCGCTTACGGGATCATCACGCCTGCGAGTTTTATGAAAGTGATGTGCGGATATTACGAAATGCAATCGGGTTGAAATGGATCGTAGATACCCTCTTCAATAACCGATGCATCAGACCTGCCATCGCTGTTTGATGAGCAGCCCACCAGGCGCATCAGCGAAACACTGATGAAAGTGATGGACAGGTTTAACAAAGAACTGTTTCTGGTTATCGAAGGGATCAGCAGGATTCCATGATGAATCAGTCCAGGCTGTCTCCACGATATACTAGTCGCTGGAACGTGCTACTTTTCATAAAAACCTGACATCCATGTCGCTGTTAACCGATAATTTCCGGAAACAAAAGTAACTTTAGCCACCACGAGCCTTCTGGATTGCATATTTCAGGGTGGCCTCGTCAACAGCGCCCGGGATGAATGATGTCGTTGCAGCGTCGGGTTTTTGCATGTTCATGATAATGAACCCTGGCGTTCCGTTGATCCCGAGAGCTTCACCCAACTGCATGTTTCCGGAGATGACATTCTCATAGCGTCCTTTCTCACGGTCGCCGAATGAGCTGTTGAACCCGGATTTGTTCACAACCATGTCTAAATCACTGAGTGTAAACTCACGCTGGTTATTGAAGAATACATACGCACTGGTCATCAGGTTGTTGTGGTACTTACGATACGCTTCAGCGCCGAATGTCTGATAAACATGCAGGCCAGTTGCCGCCCCCATCGCAGAAACGGGTTTCGAACCAGCGAAGATTGGAAATTCTTTAAAGAAGAATTTAACATCGCTGCTCTGGCTCAACACGGATTCAACGACCGGCGCTACCTTCATACAGAAATGGCACTGGTAGTCGAAAAACTCGACGACGGCGACGGCAGCATTATCAGGTCCAATGTTAGGTGTCTCTTTGGTCTCGAAGAGAGCCGGGGCGTAAGGGATGATCCGCTCAAGGGAGGCGTTAGTGTTCTGGTTCTCAAGCGCCTTACCCGCTTCAAGCAGATACTGGGGATTTTTTACCAGATAGGTAGCCGCGACTCTTCCTATTTCATCGTTACCGGGGAGCTCAGTTTTAAAATATTTCGACGTGATATATACAGAGCCAGCCGCTGCAATCACCGCAGAAATTAAAACAGACACCACGGGTTTTAAATAATTTAATTTAGTCATAGCCACCTTTACGCATTTTAACTTGTTAGTTATCAATCTACGTTCGATTATACTGTCACAACACATCGGAATTATTCGTTAAAGAACCTTTTTGGAGAAATTAGAATGTTACGGCATTTTTTATTACTTACCGCCACAACGTTCTTATGTGGGTGCGGCTATCATTTCGGAAATGACGTTGATGCTTACGATTTAATGTCCAGGCCGGTAGGCGACAAGAAATTTGAAATTGTAGCGCCGGATGACAGTATACAGTCGCGGATGTTTGCAGCCCGGTTTTCGAATGGGTTAACGGGTATAGGGTTTAATATTTCCAGCCATGTTCCCGACTATATTCTCAGATTCAGTTACAGCAAGACCCAGGAAAATCTGCAATACAGTGAACAGCCAGTGACGGGCGTAACCGGATATGTCGTCGAGAAGAAAATAACGAGGAAAGTTAAACACGGGCAGACTCAGACGGACTATGACTATAAGCCCGTCAGTGGGATCGTGGGATCTGAGACGGTATCACAAAAGCATTACTGGCGCCGCCTTGATGTGGAAGTCTACCCAGCGGGAAAAGAGGCACAGCAGGTGCTAAAAGTCAGTATTCAGAGCAATGCGCCAATTCCATCGGACAGCATTGCTTATTCCGCAATGATCGACGCTTTGACCGGGAAACTGGACGCCCCGCTACGCTCCGGAAACTACGTCGCATCGGTTCCCTGGAACTGATGACCAGCACCGCTACTCCCAACTGCAAAGTGACTTTTCTCACCTCCATGCCACACCTTTACCGACCTCCTCTGTTGAAATCATAGAGCCGGTAAAGATCGCCGATTGTTAGTGCGCTCAATTTGGATACGAACAGATACTCAAACTGCGCTTTCTGAATATCTGACACGGACTCATCGTCCAGCACCGCCTGGTAAAATCTGGTGCTGATGCATCTCTCCGGATGCATGAACTGGTACCGACTCTGGAGCACCACCATCAGTAAAAAAAGAATCATCAGAACGATAAGTAACAACTGGTTGGAGAGCTCCAGTCCCAGCGACACACCGATGGTTGTCAGAAAACAGAGAGTCCATCCAATCAGAGCGAAAGGAGCCGTGTGGATCTTTTGTTGGTAATAACGGAAGATCACCGGATCATTTAAATACCGCTTATCCGGTAATCCCGTTGCTCGGGTGACAATGCTGAGCCAGAGCGACATTTTATCCCCCCCCACATCCCGGATATAAGACACTCTCAGGCCAGACGTTCATAAAACGCGACGACGGGCAGGGTTATGGGGTTTTGTACCAGCTCGGGGCGAATGGCTTTCAGCTGCCTTACCGGTGCCAGCTCATCAGTCGGCTTCACGATTTCGTTGCCCGGACCTTTCCGTGTGCTGTCGGTGTTCACCTTTAGCCTGCCATTATTCAGATACGATTCTACCTGTTTAGCCATGGCGTCGCTGGGGGATGATGCATCATTAATTTTTTTTAAAACCTCGTCTTTATTCGTTTGAATCTCAGATACCAGCAGCTCAATGCTGGCCGCAGTGTCAGCGTTGCAGGACCCGAACTGGCATTGGGCAGCAAAGACGGGGTGAGAGCCAACCGCCACGAGCATTAACGTTGTCAGTAATGCAGATTTCATAAACACCTCTTGCAGTCGTGAAAAGTCACTTTTGTGCGGTGCCCATGCGGGTCACCAGATTTTCCGGGCTCATCCAGCCGGTGAACAGCTGAGGTTTACCCGACAGCGTTACCATGGTTGGCGTACCCTGAAGCGGGATAGTTGAAGCCACTTGGAAATGAGATTTGATGATATCGAGGCAGGACTCGTCAGGCCGTCCTTCCGGAATAGTCGATGTCGGGCTCATTGCGGCATCCAGGGCATCATTAGGTTTGGCCGCACACCAGATTTTTGCCATATTCCCCGCACCAACGGAGTTCAGACCTGCACGCGGAAAGGCGAGGAATTTGATTGAGATCCCGGCATCGAGATAGGATTGCAGATCTTGATGCAGTTTCTGACAAAAACCGCAGGTAATATCTGTAAACACCGCTAGTCGATATTTTTCATTTGGCGACTTATATTCGATGGATTTTGTTTTAGCAGCGAACTCCCTGACACCTTTCAGTACCGCCTGCTCCGTTGTATTCTCCACATCTTTGCCGTTCACATGAAACAAGCTCCCGGTGAAAATGTAATCGCCGTCTTTGCTGACGTAACTCACGCCCTCTCTTGAAATGACAGTATAAATATCTTTTACCGGTGATGGCTCAATATGCTCGATGGACAGGCCAACTTCGTTTAATTTCTTCAGCGCTGCATCTGGAAGCACGTCAGTATTTACTGTCTGGGCATTCATGCTAAAGGCCGTACTGAATGCCAGTAAAAAGAATGATGCCTTTATAGTCTTATTCATTTCAGCTCCTTTAATGGAGTGTTAATACTATCATGCGAAAAAATCTGCCAAATTCGCTTAAGGGACAAAATCCCCCCCCTATAGCAAAAAATATTTAGCCTGCGATGTGGGAGAATATCCTGCATGTAATTCCAGTGGAGATTATCTCGTGTTCATACCACCAGCAGATGATGTGAAACCAATTCCCGTTCCTGTTGAAATCTACACGCAGTGCATTACCGATGCCTCACGCTTTTTCGGGATTGATGCAGAGCTGGTCTTTACGCTTTTTGATAATGAAGGAGGAAAAGTGGGAACGTTTAGCCGAAATAAAAATGGCACTTATGATATTGGCCCAATGCAGATCAACTCGTCAAATCTGCCTGAAATAAGCACTCATTTTCCTTCGGTTACCTGGCGGGTGCTGGCTTATGACGCATGTGCAAGCTTTTGGGTAGGCACCTGGTGGCTTTATCGTAAAATTGTTGCTCGAAAGGGTAACGTATTTGAAGGGATTGGTGACTACAATAGCAAAACACCTAAGGTTCGGGCAAAGTATATCTTCAACTTCATGGTTAAATACAATCGCCGGATTCAGCGTCGGAATGGTATGAACGAATTATATCAGTGGACACAACCGAAGACACAGTACAACGGTCATATTGCAAAATATCTTCCTGAGTAAAATACGTTCTGCTCTCATTTTTATTAGTTTTTAACGTGGTCGTAAACAATGCATTTCTGAACTAGTGAAACAGCCCAGTGAAGAGATTAAGTATGCTCCAATCAATATACGAATTCCTGTACAATTTACGTTGTTCCCCTAAGAAGCTCGCTAAACAAAGCGTGGAAGGAATCTTGTTTCAAGATGAATCAACAGCTGGCTTATGGATGCCTCTGCCATCAATCCATATTGTTCTTTTTCTGGATTTTGACGGTGTAATCCATAAATGTCAGAACGAATCTTTCGAGCAGATGTATTTGATTGAGAGGTTACTTGATGCTTGTCCATCAATGTTCATCGTTATATCAAGCTCATGGAGAGAGTGCGCCAGTATCAGCTACCTAAAGTCACTTTTCCGCTCGCCCTACAGGGACAGGGTAATTGGCGCAACACCATCCCTGTCTCTCCCCTCAGGGAATATAGGAGTCCGTGCAGCTGAATGCGAATATTTCGCCACCAGATACCAGGTAAATGCCTTTATTTGCCTTGATGACGATCTAACCTTGTTTCCATCAGGATACCCGCATCTGTTCCCTACAGATTATTACACGGGGGTTAATGAAAAGGACATAGTGGATCTGATAGCACGATATAACCTCATTATGACTCGCATTTATTAAAACCCTCTTCCGACAAAAGCCCCCCCTGATACGCCCTCGGCCAGATACCAATGCATCAGTTGAACACAAAAGTAGCTTTTCCATCAATTTTCATTCAGGCATTCACGTACGTTTTCCCTATATTCAGGTTTGCGTGCTGACTTTGCTCTGAACAGCACCAACGTAGATATTTAATTTCCTCTGGTGCAGGAATAAAAAAACCGTGTTCAAAAATAACACGGTTTTTTTATCAGTTACTATTCACTTCTACTTCTTATTTTCATTCAGCCAGTTTTCAGCCCTCTCTATTCTAGACTGATACGGTTCGTTTGTATTGTTCAGGTCTGACTTCATAAAGTTAACAAACGCATCTGCTTTATCCGGGCCGAAGTGTGGATCATCGGTCAGTTGCTGACGAATCGCACGCTCTGAGTTTTGTGATGCCCCCTCATACGTCTTGATACCATCACTTCCCATATCCTTATAACGGCTGGTCACCGCGCTAACACCATCGGACATTTGCAGGTGGTTACCAATCTTACCCAATAACGAGCTCGGCATATTTTCCGGATTCGATGCATCGTTTGCCATAGACGCCGGGGTATTCAGAATACCAATACCTGAGAGCATATCGTTTACGGGTTTAGCTCCGATAACATCAAGCCCTTTGGCAATACTCTCCTGCCCCGATATAAGCGTGCTGCCAATAACACTACGTTCTGTATTGGACTCAATTTTATTACCAACAAGGCTATCCATCGTGGTTTGCGTTCGTTGACCATAGCTCCCGCCGCCAGAACCACCTTCTCCAAGGTTCGCCCTTACTGCTGAATCAAGAGAGCCTGAAGCCTTGTTGTGCATGTCGAAACCTTCATGAATACTCTTGACATCGTCCATCCCCCAGCGAACGTTGTAATGACCCAATTCGGTGAGAATGCTTTGAGTATCCGCTTTCAGTTGTTCTTTCTCAGCGCCGGTTGCCATTGTACTTGCGCCATAGGTAAACACGGCTTGTGCGGCTAGATCAGCACGTTTGTCATCCTGAGTTTTACTAGCGTCAAATGCAACCCTGTTAAAATAGTCCGGGAGGTTGTTTGATATCCCCCGAATCTGACTACCTCCGTACAGATAATTCAGTTTTTCGCTGGCTGATCCCATGCCCGAAGTCGCATGCTTGCCGCCGGTAGCAGTCTGAATCTGGTCAAAGGTTTTTGTGGCGTTGTTAACGTCCTGTGAACCACCCTGAACTCTTCCCACAGATTCATTTGTCAAAATAGGGGTATTCTTATCCAAGGTCGAGAGCACATGCTGGTTCTCTTCGCTATAGGAGTTAGCTACATTGCCTTTATGAATATCCTGAATGTCTGCTTTACTGACCTTGTCCACATTGTACGGCGTAACCCCCGACTCTGTTTGTCCGCCAACATGCTGATTAGCATTCTGCTGGTTCAGTTCCAACCCAGTTTTCGCCTGAGCATCCAGATCATGCCCCACGGCAGCAACCCGATCGGCACTCATTACGCCGGACGTATTTACATGTTCTGGGGTGCGCTCCTGCGCCTGTGCAATCGTATTAATTCCCGATGCATCACCAGTGATTCGGTCAAGCTGATTGGTAATCGGCAGAATCTGTTGAGCGTTTCCACCGAAATCAGCAACCAGCCCTTTAAGCAGGCTGGAAGTCTCACGCAGATCCTGCTTATTGCTCTCAGCCGTTTCCCCTCGGGAAGTATCGATCGCAATTTTTTGTTCACTAAAGTCACGAGTCGTTGCCACCAGCGCATCTGTTCGCTGGAGTTGTGACCCCAACTGAGTACTGGCCTTAAATGTGTCATTGTAGGAATTGAACTTCTCCATAAACGCATTCTCATCAAGACCATTTTTCCGTGCAAACTTGCGCACATCATCATCGCTGAAGTTTTTATTACGTATAGAATCGGAAAATCTGTCCAGGTTAACAGCCTGTCTTGAGTCAAGTGTTATGCCAGTATTGGCGCTGGCGTTCGTTGAAAGTGACGTGGACAGGTTTTCGGCCATTGTCTGTGTGGCTTGGTTCATTTTTGATGCAGCGTCTTTGAAGGTATTGGTCTGTGCAAACTGATCACTGTTTACCAGAGAGGCCGCTTTGCTCATTTGTTCAGTCAGTGCTGAGTTTTCAGACAACTGAGTCGTAATAGCTTTACTCAAATCAGTTACCATGCTTTCACTCCCAGAATTCATTTTTGATACCGCTGAACTAAGTTGGCCCGATATTTTCACTCCTAGTGCATCCATCATTTTCTGAGCGAGGCCCCCGCCTTCCCCTTTTCCAAGTTTGCCCTCGCCACCAAGTCCCAAACTTCCATTGAAGAGAAGATTTGACACCACATTAGTTAATTGCTGTGAATTCATTCCGTTCTTCGAGCCCAGGCTATTCACGATGTTTGAAGCGGCCTGATCTGTAACTGATTTTAAGTTTTGCAGATTGGAGGTAAATTGCTGGCCTGATTGTCCCGACTGGCCAATTTCACTCATCTGGCTAAAGCCCTGCTGGAATGAATTACTTGCTGCGCTCATTACTGATGAGGTCATTACCGCCCCTTGCCCCTGACTTGCCGCGATACTTGAACCTGCATTCCACGAACCGAGTCGGAAGTTACTGGAGTCCATGTTACCGCCACCGCTGAACCCCTGGCCGGTGCTTGTCAGCGCGGTTCGATTCACATCCCCAAACGATGATTTTCCGCTGTTTGGGGCATCCCACACTTTCGGCGTGAGGTGGCTGGAGTCAACAGGTGCGGGTGGCGTGACTCCTTTCATCGCGTTCATCATTGGATGAATGGATTGCGTCATCAGGAACAGCGTCAGGACTGGGATAAGAGCATAGAGCGCGGATGCCACTGATAAATAAGAACTGTATGTTTCGGCAAGTCCTGGTAACCCCATCCAAGTCACCGCGTTACTCTGGCTATTCAGTGTGTTCCACGTATCAAGATCCGCTGTCGCCACCTTCTTCACGTAGGCATTAACCATCACAGCAGTAATCGGCCACATATTAACGAAGAGAATCAGCTGAAGATATTTTGCCGCTGCGGCAACACCATTTCCGCCGAGTGCCAACAGCATGAGTAATGCAAACGGAGCAACCATGTACGCAAACATCTCAAGAAACGCAATTGCCGCACCGGATAATTGCAGCCAGAGCTGCCCCTGAGATGCCATGGTATTGGTACGCTTTAATGATGCCTCAAACAGCTGCATATCCGAGGCCAGACCGAGTGGGGTTTTGTATTTACTGGCACCATTACGGAGCTCATTCATGATAAACAAACTAAGCGTTGCGTCATAAGCACCAATGGCCTTGCCGTACATGCCGTTCGCCGACGCCATTACATCCGTGAAGCTCGATCCGGAAGCGGCACCGCCCGCCTCTTCAGGGGAGAGAATACCGTTTGTTTGTCCAATCAATGCAATTGTCTGCCGAGCCTCTTGGGTGCTCGTTACCTGCTTAACGGTCGACCAGACCTCTTCACAAGTACCTGATTTTGAACTATTCACTCCCACGATGTTGGCAGAGGCATTCTTCAGCGAACCTTTCATCGCCTGATTAATGCGATCCATGCTATCCGCGATATTTGCAGAGAAAATATCGTTAAAAATAGTTTCTTTCCCGGCGATTTTCGAACTTGAGTTTTGTGTTCCCTTGAGGCAGTTATAGGCCAGTGATTGCACTGTCGCGCACACGTTCATCGCACCTAACCCACTGACTGGTTCAGGAAACGCAGAGCAATACCCCTGACTGTCACCGCCCCATCGTAAGAATTTAACGAAGCGAATCATCGGGCCAAGAGTAATATCATCATCAAGCGTCGTTGCGGAAAAGTCGATCGGCGCCAGCGGATCAAATGCCGTTTTGTAGTCTTTGAGTAAACCTTGGCTAAGGTTCGTGGTTACAGTTCCCATCGCCGCGATAAAAACAGGAATGCCATCGACATTTCTCACTTCCCCAGACTTAACCGATTCAATCGTCACATCCACACGAACTATTGCCATCGAAAAAAGAATCAGCCCAAGAATCCATGACAATATCGGCACTTCTGCTTTTGTCGGGTTCAACAGCCAGAGCCACGTTTTATAAAACAGGCTTGCGCCAGCCAGCACCGCTGCCGTCGTGAGAAATGCTTTTACGCCGGTATATTGCGAGAAAATCAGGGCAATCCCGTTCAGGGCGGACCACACAAACTCAATATCACCTACTGTATAGATGTTGTAATCCATATCAGACCTCAGTTACCTGTGCCACGAAGACTTTCCATGAACGCTTTTCTCTTTAATCGGCGATCATCCCATGCGGTAATGACATCAGAGCTGTTGCCTACCTGGCTACGGGTGAGCTCATAAGCAGCCTTTACCTGCTTGCTCAGATTTTCAGATAACCGAGTCAGATCCTGCCGCCGTCCGGAAAGAGATTCGCTGGGGATATTCATAGCGCTGATCTTTGCTTCAACTTGCCGAAGCATGTTAATGACGAGGCTGGTGGCCGCTATTGCACTGATATCCTGGATATAGGCATAGCCTTCAGGGACATCAAACGTCTGAAGAGAATCAAGAATTGTTGGAATGCCGATATAAGAAATAATGCGTAATTCATCATCAGAGATCCTGACATCGCTGATTGCCTTTGTCTGAACCTGCATAAGGAGGTCTGAGATCGTATCCTTCAGACCTTTGAAACCACCATCCGTCACCTCAGACATAACCAGACATTGCGACTTTCTCGCTGAAGCTGGATCGGGTGCAGGCGAACACTTGAGCATTTTTATGGAACCACCAGCCGGTGGACCCATGATGAAATCCGATACCGTCATCGTCGACGGGCGAACTTCCATCCCAGCTTTTTCACCTTTAGCATCCCAGTTGATAATTACCGTACCAACCAGTGACATCAGCTGCTCTGCGAGTTTGTAGCCAGATAACTCTGTCACACCACCGATATTCATAGAACCTTTATCGATGTCCATAAATGACATATAAAAAAGGTTTCCACTGAATTTTTCAGCGAACCCTTCAGGATCTTTTGCTTTTACCTGGGCACTCACGGTTTCTGGCGCCTTGGTCATTGACGAACCAAAATCAGACAACAATCCATTAAGAGATCCAAGCACTGAAGCAGGACCGGAACTGACTGCATTCGCAAACTGGCTGGGAGGTCCATTAGTTTCGGAAAGAAACGAATAAGTAGCGTTGCAGGAATCTTTGGCAAATTTATTCAACGCCTGCAATTTATTCTGGATGTCGTTAATCGTCGCAGCACAGTCAGCACAGATTGCCGATACCGCGACATTAAATGCATAGATTGCGGCCCCCTGCGCGATACCACGGGCAACCTGCACCAACTGATCTCCGTTAATCATACTGAAGGAACCGAGGAAAACATCGATGCCGTTACAACCGACGGAAGCTTTAGGGAAAGACATGGACACTAAATTGGTGTTCACGTTTGTGGTGCGGTAGGAAAAGGAGCCACCAACCACACCGGTACGAGTGGCCGTTTCAAAACTGGCTGGGCTGGTTGTCGTCATCATGCCATTGAAAATATTACGCATGGCGTTATCGGCACCGGCATTTTGTGAAATTATCGCAGTGCAAACGGCTAACGACAAAAGTAACTTTTTTGCACAAGCTTTGAAGTTAGCGTACATATGGGCCTCCTAAACTGCCACCCGCATTCAGGTAGTTCACCGGGTCCGCCGTAGGCATATCGTACCCTTCCAACTTCTGATCCATTATTCGTTGCAATAAGAACGGGTCGGAGTCCATTTCTGATTTATTTACAGTAATTACGCCATCTTCGCCGATGGTATATTGACGCTTAACATCTAACGTGGACTGGAATGAGGCATCATCAATCAGGTTCATGCCCTTTGCAGCCAAAATAATGGTATTTTTGAGCTCCTCAGCAGTAATCATACCTTCGCTAATTCGTTGCGCTGATGACCCGTCTTTCGACACAAGGAAAATAGTTGGCACTTCGCGAATTTTAAATTGATCAATAATCTGCGCATTAGGTACAGAGAAATCCTGGAACAACCCATTTTGTAAAGGTCTGCCATCCATGCTGACAGGAAGAATTTCGACAGAATAGTAATTCTGCATAAACTGGAGAATTTGACTTTCTTCGTGGCAGAACTGACAGGTACTCTGGAAAAAGAAAAAGAGACCTGATTTAGTGAAAATATCTTTCATTACCGTTTGCTGGTTTTTTTCCACCACTGTACGGTGTGCATCAAGGGCTACCTTCTCAACCGGCTGTCTGCGTTTTTCAGACATCATTGAGTTTTTAAGAAAATAATCCTTCGACTTATCCGAAAAACGCGTACCGATGTCCAACATTAAACGTTGCGCTGTATAAAACCGTGATAAATTTTCAGGGGTCGGATTATCCATTGCCTGAGTCAAAAGCCGGGGCATATTGTCCTTTAGCCACTTTGAATTAAGCTCAATCTTTTCTTCTTGTACTGACTGAGGTGAAGATGAAAGTGGAGGCGTGGTCTCCATAATTTCTTCTTCAGTTTTCCGGGCCGGGTCGTCATACCAGAAAAAGCCTTTCTTAAAAGCCTGTCCTGACACGAAGGGGGTGTCTTTGATAAGGGACTGGTCTTCATTTGCATGGACCCCAGTTATAAACAAAGACATCAGCACTAACATCTTTGAAGGTATTAACGTTAATCGAGTCATTCACCGATCTCCTCATGGAATAGGGGTATGATGGCATAAAAAAAAACACCAAGAGTTCGATAACGGTGTAGATTTCATGAGTTAAAAAACAAGAAATGTGACTACAAACCCCCACTAAACGGCAGTTAATACCGTGTCCCGGTAAAACTTTATCTCTAAGAGAGAAGTGGATAAAAATATTTAAGAGTACAGAACTGTGAATCCGCAATATCATTCAGACAATAAATCACAGATTAAGAATGCCCCCCCCAACTTGCTTATTACCACGTAGGGGATTTTATATAATTGATTACTAGCGAGAAGTAATGGTTGAGCAGTCTCACCACAAAACATCGTCTTATCATAGTCAGTATTGAATTAAAGATTGAGAAATTATGTTAGTAATGCTTACATAAAATGAAGGCAAGAAGGATAGAGTAAACAAAGAACAACTACGCTTGGTAGTTATATTTAACACAATATGCTTGATATGCGTGAGAACGGAAGCTATCTGAAAATAAACAGCAACATGTAGTACATGTGGAAAGGTACGCAAGTCAAAAATTTTATAGATAAAGACGAAACCGTCTTTAGATTTTTGATCTCTGCTTAAAACCACTCACATAAAGTAATAACTAATCTAACTCCTCCTGGGAATACCGTACTATTGCAGATGCCGTTGACGACAATCTACACCGAGGGCAATGAGTATCGTTGGTATATGGAACAATGTAAGGGCGCTTACATTTCGCACAAGTTTCTAGCTCCTCAATTTCTTTCATTGACGTAAGAATTTCAATTATTTTATTTACCTCAGGGGCGCATACGAAATAACCAAGGTTATGCAGCACGCTCATGATGCGGTTAAAGTCAATATTGCGAAAGCTGGATTCCGGATGAATAGGATCAAAACCGAAATAGTTTACAGCGACATCAATAACAGCAGAAAACGCTCTGCGGTTATCCGCGCGACGACTCCACCCACGAATGCCTTTTTTAACGTGTTGTTGAGGTTCGGACCTGAAATCAATATTTTCTGCAACATGATTGCCATAAAGTATTCTGATTGAATTTTTATTTGCACCAAGTGACATCGTTTTTGTAGCGCTCAATAACCTGCTAGCTTTAGTTTGATCGACTTTAGCCATATTCAATAATCCTTCAAGAGCACTTTATTTGCTAATGAGTTAAACACATCCTGACGGTGACACGTAAACATAGTGTCGTAACGCAGTAGTTCCATTAAGTCATCACTAACTTTACCCAAACGAATGTCGGCAGATAATTCGTATGCCCAGGCGAATACTTTAGATTTTAACGTAGCGCTATCATCCCCCAGTCCTGGCGTAAAGGCAATTGTTCGCGGAAAGAGAACAACATCGTTAATTGCTTTAAGTGATGAAACGCCAACATCTTTTATTGCATCTGCGGTGGCAGGCTTTAATCCAAAAAATATGCTGACAAACTCAGGTGCAAGCATTGACATAAAGAAGATTTGAATAAAGTAATCATTTTGTATATCTACACACTTAGAGCGTAACTGCTGAATTTTTGTCGGATTATAAAAGTCTTCCCGGCCACACAGTAAAGTAACTTTTTCCCCAGCATTGTAAATACCGAAGTCAGCATCGTCACTGTCATATTCTCGAATAACGTTAGTGTCACCATCGACAACAGCCATAAAAAAAGTATCCCAGGAAATCTCTTTGCCTAAAGAACGTGGAACGAGGAAACTTCCAGGACGAGTTTCAACTTCAAATGCATTATCAGTCATTGTCCCAAATCCGTCTCCAAATAGACGGCGTTGCAAGAGTGGAGACCCTGATTGATACGAAGAAGATCCATGGATAGGCAATAACATTAGGAATGCACGGTAACTACGAATAATCGAAACCTCGGTACGTAATAGTTTACCGAGCAAGTTACGCGTTATGTTATCTGATTCTGACATGTCGGATTGTCCTTGAGTCAATACAATAGTACAACTCTTCTACATGAAATTAAAGTTTGGTTTTTTGAAGTATGAAAAGCTACTTTTGGAATTTTAATACTGCCGATTTGAGTCTTAAAACTAACCATTCAACCATTCGCCTTACTTGTAACACTTTTTAAACAAACTAACCAGAATTTTATCAAAAAAAACTGAGCTTGCTAACGAACTGTGAAGCGCTTAAAAAAATCGCAAAACTTGCACTGTTATCGGCAGAAAGCAGCAATAACCTTAGCGAAAAGAGCGAGCTAGCATGAATATTTTTCCGATTGATTAACAATGGCTATTACATAGGGTCACTTTTTGTTGAAAAGTGGCCCTATGAAGCCTCGACATAGGGTCACTTCTTTGTGAAAAGTGACCCTATGTAGACAGGACATAGGGTCACTTTTTTAAAAAGTGGCACTATGCGCAAAAAACCTAGGGTCACTTTTGATTAAAAAGTGGCACTAGATATATGTATAACTTAGTAAGTAAAACAGCACTTTTCAAATCACCGGATCAGGAATACCCATTGCAGAAAAAGCTACTTTTCTGCCGAACATAAGTACACCCCGCTATGCCGTTCCCGAGCTCATTTTGTGTTATTCACTATCGGTATGCATCGCACCAACGACACGCCCCTCATAATTCTCAGAAAAAATCACTGAAAAAAGTCCTGTTTGTGAAAAAAAAATGAAAACCACTTCGGTATAGTGATTTCACATCAGGAGGTCACATGTCTAATTCGAAACTAATAAAGTCACTTGAATTATCGCGCAGCTTAATGCGTTCACAAATCGAGGCTCTGCGGGAGGAGGCTGAAGACTTGTGTACAAATTACTGGATCGAGTGGAAAGAACGGAATCATCTGGAGATTAATTTACCCCGGCCTAGCAATACGCTAAAACGTGAGTATCTGGGTTCGTATGCACCGAAACTAGAATTAATTGGTAATGCGAAAAAAGTCACTATCACCTGGCATAAGTTCAGTCCGTTTAAAACCAGGGCACCCAGCTATATGTCGAAACGGGTTTCTGCGACGAAAAACGGAAAATATTCAAAAAGCTGCTTTGTTAATCACGCGTCTTGGGAATATGAAATGATCGAAAAAACGGAGGGATTACTGGAACCCTACAGAGAATTACTTGAATTCTATCATGCTGCATATATCGAACTGGGACGTAAAATCCGTAAATACTCAAAATAAGAGGTGGCACAATGACCGACGTATCAATAAATGAAACCGAGCAGAAAACTCCTGATGTAAATGCCCGCACCTCTCAGGCATCTGACAATACCCGCAAAGTCGTGCAAAGTAAAAATGAACTTTACGGCATGGCCACAGTAACCATTAAGCCAGGTACTCCCGATTTTAACCGTTTCCTTACGGCTCGGAATCGTTCCGTAATTAGAGGCTTTGATGATGTAAGTATTGCTATTTCATCATTATTCAGGACGGTTAATGCGGTAAGGCACCCCGAATTGGTGCAGGCAATTCAGGACTGGTTTAATGAATTGCACGACGAAAATAATTTAATGAAGGAGAATCTGGAACACCATATCGCCACTATTCACGTTGATGAAAGTGATCCATTCTTCTCATCAACTGAGTTTTCTCCGTTCCGATTTGAATCGGTCCAGTTAAACTTCAACAATCAAAATACAATGCGTTTTTATAAGCACATCTTTGAAATGAACAACCTTCTGACCCAGATGTACAAATTCAACTCTCTGGGTCAATTACCGGTTAGCGATTACAACGTAATGGCGCACAATATTATTCGAAGTCTCAACATGTATATCGAACGGGTTAAGAAAACACTTAACGTATCCCGTCGTGTAAAAGGTGCTTACAGTCCCGATGAGTTTATCGAAAAGGTAAAACAGTACAAAAGCGTGCAGGCTTATATTGCTGCGGAACTGTCTGGTAAACGCCGCTAAGGATTATTTGATGAATTTCAGGGCGATCTTCTTAAGTATGCAACGAGTTTTAGGCATCTTCTCCAGACGGGAGAATGATGTAGTTGAGTTAATAAAGCAGGACCCTTCGAGTCTTTCGCCATTTGCTCAGATTGTAGGGGATCAAAAATACACTGTGCCAGATCACCCGAATCTTGAAGTCCTGAAATTCATTGAATACCCAACCCGACCTGCGGGGATACAAACCTTTAATGAGCAGTCTATTCTTTCTCTTTATAGAGATAAACTGCACTCTATTTCTATGATGCTCGCAATAAGTGATGGTGACATCCGGGAGGATGCCTTTACCTTTACCAATCTGGTTTTAAAGCCACTGATTGAATACATCCGTTGGATTCATTTACTTCCTGCTTCAGAAAACCACCACCATAATGGTATTGGCGGGTTGTTATCTCACAGCCTGGAAGTGGCAATGATTTCTTTAAAAAATGCCAATCATTCTGAATTGCGCCCGATTGGGTATCAGGATGAAGAAGTCATTCGCCGAAAAGTCTATCTCTATGCCGCTTTTATCTGTGGTCTTGTGCATGATGCCGGGAAGGTATATGACATAGATATAGTAAGTCTCAATCTGAGTAAAACTTTAACATGGGCGCCAAGCTCGCAAAGCCTTCTTGACTGGGCGCGTGAAAACAATGTTGTCGAATACGAAATACATTGGCGGAAACGTATTCATAACCAACATAATATATGGTCCAGTGTTTTCCTTGAAAGAATATTAGATCCTGTCTGTATGTCATTCCTTGACCGGGTCAAAAAGGAACGCGTCTATGCAAAAATGGTTACGGCACTGAATGTCTATAACGACGGCAATGATTTTCTTTCCAAATGTGTAAGAACCTCAGATTACTATTCGACAGGAACTGACCTTAATGTATTGAGAGACCCGATAATGGGTCTGCGTTCGAATGATGCTGCGGCCAGAGCAATAGGAACCATTAAGCATAACTTCACCAGCATTAATATTAATAACTATAAATCCAAACCTATGCACCTCATTATTGTAAACGGTGAAGTTTACCTCAATGAAAACGCCTTTCTCGACTTTGTGCTAAGTGACTTTGCTGCGCACAAATTCAACTTTCCGCAGGGGGATGCAGGTAAAACTGTACTTGTAGAGTCTCTGGTTCAACGGGGTTATGTTGAACCTTACGACGATGAGCGTGTGGTTCATTACTTTATTCCCGGAACATACTCGGAAAATGAAATTGCCAGCATTTTCCGAAACGGTATCGGTAAGCTTGAATTTTATAATCTCCTGAAGCTCCGTTGGATCGGATTAATTTTCGACTCATATAAAATACCGGACTCTGTTCCAGGCCTGTTCAGCGTTAATGCAAATAAAGATTTCATTTATATTGATGAACAGAAAACTGTGACGGAATACAGAAGGCCAGTCCCGGGTCGAGAGTCTGTTACCAGAGTAACGGACACCGTCAGTGACGCCATTGAAGATACTCCGCAATATCGACTCAAACTCGTGAACGGCCCTGACGCTGACAGTGACAACGGTAAAAACAGTGAAAATACTGAAGACATAACAGAAAGTGTGAAGGCCCCTGGTGCAGATATAGCAACCGATATTATTGAAGCGCAGGTTGCTACGCCAATAGATAATGCCGGAACAGTCGGCCCCGATGAACAAGAACGGCCAGATGAATCTGACGACCGGAGTCAGATACGTCTGGTTGAGCAACTGCATGAAATGCTGCTGAGCGCCCCGCTGCCCCATAACGCAGTCATTAATATTGATTCCGTACCTTATCTGGATCTCGATGCTGCGATTGCGTTAATCCCTGGTATTGATGAGGCGGCATTTTGTGATGAACCATTTTTCCAGCTGACGTACCGTGACGGATCGCTGGATGGTTTGTGGATAGTCCGTGACGTAAACAATCTACGCCTGATACAACTGGGGGATAACTGCGCCGGTATGCAGTTTAACACACCAAAACCACGTAACATTTCAACGCTTAAGTCGCTTTTTGATACTTCAATGTACCAGCCGTTGGATATCCCAGATGGTCCATCCTTAAACGAAGCAGTTTCGCCTCTGCAAACAACGCTTGAGCTTCCTCCGTCGCGACTGAATGCCCCCCTGGCTGAACAGGCCAGTTCGGTTGCTGAACAGATTAACGCCAACTCCGAACCTGAGACCGTCACTGCTTCTGAGTATGAGCAATATGACTACCTTCAGGAAGAGCCCCTTGATTGCAATGGTACCGAATATTCTGACTTTATGTTTGCTGACAACTCTGTGGCTGCCGCCCCTCAGCCTGAGCCGAAAAACAGCGGTGGTGCCGGATTCCATGATGAAACGGCCCTGGTCGTTGCGCCCGGTGAATTGAATGCTTCAGAGGAAGCCAGTGAGCCACCAGCTCCCAATACAACCGGGGAAAAAGCAATTTTAACAAATCCTGAGTCATCACGGGTCCCCATAAAAACGGAACCCGCCGGGGCGAAAGCGAACCATCTATCTCCGGCCCTGGCTCGGCTGTTCGCCGTAAACACTCATGGCGAGAAGAAACATAAAACACCGCCAGTAACGGCCCCAATGAAGGAAGGCTTTAATGCGTCCAGCCCTGCCACAATCCAGCCTCCGACCTCCGTTGACCAACCAACTGCTGAAGAGAAGGAAACGGTGGAATATTTTACACTGCTAAATGACGGTGAAGTAACAGAACTCGAATACGTCGAAATTGCCACAATGCTTCACCACATTCTGACCAAGTTATCTGGGTCGTTCAAAAGAAAGCGGAAAAACCGGTTCATGGTTTTGACCCAGAACACCTTTTTTCTGACTCAGTCATGTGTTGAAAAGTACAGGACGCAGTTAAAAGCGCCTGAGCTTTTTAACCAGCTTCCTCAATACCAAGTCACCTCCGGTGCCGTAGTCAATACAAAATGCATTGCATTCAACATGCCAACTCTGGTCGCAGCATCCGATCGGGCAAAGGTCGATATTGAATTAATCATCAACACGCTAAAAGAGGTCGGGAATCTATAATGACAAAATCAAAAAGGACCAACCTGCACGCCCAGGAAAACCTTTACAGGCCGATACTAGAGTACAGAAGTGCCTCAGTACTTTTAATTAGCGCCATAATAATGCTCTTTATGGGGTTTCGATCGGATGGTTTGAATATTGCCCCCATCATTTTGTATACCTCTATCTTCCTGCTTTTGGTTTGTTTGTACCGTTGTAAAACGGCACACCCCTATTTGATGGCGCACTGGCGCGTATTTCAGCGCCAGATTATGTTTATTAGCCTCAAATCGCTCAGGACGATCAACAAAAGTAACTTTTTCTCGAACGAACGAAAGTACCGCCAACTGGTACAGGAATATAAAAAATCCAACCGTCCGGTACCGGACAGGAAAACCTATTTCTGTGACGGCTTTGAATGGGGTCCCGAGCATGCTGATCGTGCATATCAAATTGCCAATCTCTCAAGCGACAAAAGAGAAATAGCCCTGCCATTTGCCCTAAACCCCATAGCGAAGCATTTTGATGCGATGGCAAGATCCATGGGCGGTAATAACGCCATCTTTGCTGTTGACCGACGGGAGCCCATTTTTGTTACCGAAGATAACTGGTTCGGTCATACCTTCATTACCGGAAACGTCGGTACCGGTAAAACGGTCCTTCAGCGCTTATTGAGTCTCAGTATGCTGCATTTGGGCCACGTGATTGTGGTTATTGATCCAAAGAACGACGCTGAATGGCGGCAGTCACTGATGGATGAAGCGGCGGAACTGAGATTGCCATTTTATAAGTTTCACCCAGCCCAGCCTTCTTCTTCAGTGTGTATTGACGTCTGCAATACTTTCACCAATGTTTCGGACCTCACATCACGACTTCTTAGTCTGGTTTCAGTTTCCGGGGAAGTTAACCCATTCGTGCAATATGCCGAGGCTCTCGTATCGACTGTGATCACAGGTCTGTCTTACACGGATAAAAAACCGTCGATATATCTCATTCACAAAAACATGAAAAGCCACATAGCAATCCTCAATCTCACCGTAAAAGTTCTGGAATGCTGTTATGCCCGGCACTACGGGCCTGATGTCTGGGTAGAAAAGGTGAAATATGTGTCGAATGACACCCTTCAGGTTCGCTTTAAGCGCCTTGTTGAATGGTTTTCTGCCCACTTCATGAATTATGAAGGTGCGGAGCCCATTGAATGGATTGATACCGCCAGCCGGTTAGTGGATTATTCTTTATCTGATCCTGAACACATGTCAAAAATGACGGCTGGTATTATGCCGCTGTTCAGCCGACTGACCGAACAACCTCTGAATGAATTGCTTTCACCATCACCTAATTCACTTACTTCACGTGAAATAGTCACTTCAGATGGAATATTCAGTACCGGAGGTGTTCTCTATATTTCTCTCGATGGCCTTTCCAACCCGGAATCCGCCCGGGCCATTTCGCAGTTGATAATGTCAGATCTGACTTCCTGCGCGGGTAGTCGCTATAACTCTGACGATGGTGATATGTCTTCACATTCAAGGATCAGTATTTTCGTCGACGAAGCACACTCTGCCATCAACAATTCAATGATAAACTTACTCGCTCAGGGGCGTGCCGCTCAAATTGCATTGTTTATCTGCACGCAAACCATTTCCGACTTTATTGCAGCAGCAAACGTTGAGACGGCAAACCGTATTACGGGTCTTTGTAACAACTACATTAGCTTGAGGGTAAACGACACTCCAACACAAACGCTGGTTGTAGATAACTTTGGTAAGAGCCCAATTAGTACAAATATGGTCACGTATACGACAGGATCAGAAACCACTTTGCCGCATAATAACTTCTCTGGGTCGATATCAGAAAGAAAGCAAACAACGTTGGAAGAAAGTATTCCAAAAGAGCTTTTGGGTCAGGTTCCCAAATTTCATATTGTGGCCAGGCTTCAGGATGGCCGTAAAGTTGTAGGGCAGATCCCGATTGTCGTAAGCGAACAATCGATGAGACCTAATACGACGTTATTGGAGATGTTCCTTAAACCCGTCGGAAAAGTAACTTTGCGTCAGAATGTGGGTTTAGATTATTTAAATAAACATCTAAGGAAATTGCATTGATGGACGAGCAAATTACTCTGACACAAAAACAAATTTTCAGTGCATCACTGAAAGTCAGTAAAAGCCGTTCACTTATTAAACGGCGTATGCTGTCATTAGGGCTGAAGTTTGCCGATTCGCAGGATGTCCGTAACCGTCTGGCCGGGATTGAAAAAGGTGCACTGAAATATGTAGGGCAATTTTGCCATGACAACGATGCTAAGTCTTTATCAGCGATGGCTATAATCCTTTCCGAGCTTTTTCTGCTCCAAGGGGAACTGTCCACCAGCAATAAATATGGTGACCATGAAACGAGTTACTGGTCCGTAGCGCAGGGGCCTTGCGATGAATGGGTCCAGTCTATTCTTGAGTGCGAAGACGGACAGCGAAGATTTATTGGTTTTCGCATCACATTCGACAGTTCGGAAGAACGCCGCCGCCTCGTTGAAAAAAATGCCAAAATGCTAGGTAGTTATTTACTGCCCTATTTTGTCAATTTTTCGAGTGCTGCATCGGCGTTTATTACGCTGCCTGGCCACGTTACGTTTAAACAGGTACAACGCAACAAGCCGCTCATTCATCCTGAGACCACACTAAGTGACATTCTTACCATAGAAGACTCGGCGTTTCTCTCTCGTATCAAATTTAAACTTATCTCGGCGATTGACCGTCTGCCCGACCCGTCCGGACTGTATGCCAATATGTTCAACCACATTATGGACCGGGCCCTATTAACACACCTCAACCGAGAGCAAATTGATAGCCCCTGTGTGTGCAAAAAGGTTATTTCAACCTACGCAGACACTATGCTAACGCTCCCGGTATTTAATGCGGGGATTACCGGAAAATACCGACACTGGACGCCGTGGGGGGTTAATTTTGTCGAGTTTAGCCGTCAAGCTGCAAAAGAAAAAACCTGTGTCTATGTTCCTGAACCAGGTCAAATCCAGTGGAAAAGTCCGGAGCATAAGGAACTTGCTGAGTTCAGCTTGATCAACCACATAATCCCGCAGCAATACCATTGGTTGCTGGGTGTACCGACACTCTGGAGAAACCACTATCGAGACCATGGCGACCGATTAGACTTATTTCGGGAGTGGAGGGACGCAAATGGCAGCGGCTAATTCTGCACGGGCAGTATTCATCAGAGGACTGCTTTTTTTAGGGATGATACTTTATCTTATTTATAGTCTGGGTTTCCAGAATACTGACGAGCTAAAGCTACAAATCACTCAGGAGGTGAACGCCAGTCGTAGCCTCATTTCTAATGACCGATGGTTATCGGTTATTGCCAATAGTGAGGCTACTTTATCCACTCTGATTAATGACTATAAGCTGATCGAGTATCTGAATACGATACTGATCCCGGAAACAACAATACCTACGCGTGGGCTGAATTACGTTGCAGAGAAGATGTCATCGATAAACTACACGGTGGCAAAGAATCTCCCCCTGCTGATTTATCAGTCCATTTTCCGCTGGTATCTGATACTCGGCTGGCTGATTGTGTTTTCACCTTACTTAATTGCCATGCTCGCTGACGGCATGTATCAATGGAAATTAAAACGTTACGTTTTCGGTAATGTAACCGTTCAGTTTTACAGGATCTGGTTCAGGGCCTTCTGGATAATCGGTGCATTAACCTTTGTGTACCTATCAATGCCTAATATGTCTCTTTTTAACAATATCGCTCAACTGTTCCCCCCTGTCTCACTGTTGATATTGGGAATTGCACTCAACCGTTTGTGGTCTAACTTTCAAAAACTTATGTAATAAGGCGGTCAGATGTTTAAACGTAATAATAAGAAGTCACCTGCCAATATCAAAGAATCGCTTGATGAGAATGCTGACCGTTTTTATAAGATGTTCCGAATCCATACCACGTCAAAAGTGGTTATTTCCCTGCTGGCATTAGCAGCCGCTGGGGTTTCGGCCTTTAATATTTACGATAAGTATCAGGAATCAGAAGGACGAATGGATCATATTGCCGTCGTGCGCATATCGGGGGAAATGGGTACCGGGTCAGAGACCGGCGACGGTTCTGTGATAGCCGCAGCACTGGCGAAAGCGTACAACAACCCGCATGCCAAAGCTGTCATTATCGAAGCGGAGTCAGGTGGTGGCGGACCTTCAGACGCGATTATTATTTATCGTCAGATTAATGCACTTCGAAGCCACCAGCAGAAGATTGAACGTATTTCACATGCAGAATCCGCAAGCAAGGCCCGTAACACGGATGATAACAGCGCTTCACGCTCGCAGGACGATACCAATGCCGAACTATCTAAACGCAATACTCTGGAGGTCCTCTCCGCCGGGAGTGGCCGTTTCATTTCTGATCTTAAAAGCAGTTACAAGCCTATTATCGTCAGCGTCAAAGGCATTTGTGCGTCGGCATGCTACTACGCAGTGTCCCCTGCCGACGCCATTTATGCAGATAGTAGCGCTCTGACCGGCTCGATCGGCGTACGAATGGATCACTGGAACCTGTCCCGAGTCATGGATACGGTCGGTGTTAAAAATGAACCGATCACCGCTGGGGAATTTAAAGATGCACTCGACCCTTATCATCCGCTTTCCGATACCACACGGGATTTTATGCAGAAGCAAATTCTGGATGCCATGCACGAAAAATTCATTTCTGACGTTGAGCAAGGCCGGGGTAAGAAATTATTAAGTCGCCCGGAGGCTGATGCTGTCGCTCTGTATTCCGGCCGGGTATGGACAACGCAGCAGGCGATCCGGTACGGTCTCATTGACGGTGATCTGACACCTGTCGAAGTCCGTTCTCGTATTTCCCAAATGTATTCGACCACTACATTCAAAACGTACAACGAGCCACAACGATCTCTTCGCTCCGCGCTCGGTATGTTAATGAACCTGTCGACCAACATCGAAACGCTGGCGGGCACAACCTCCCGGTTACTTGATTCTGTTCAGACCACCAGCTATCCGAGTGTGAGATAAGATGGAAGCAATTCTGATGGCGTGGCGGGTGATAGCAACAGGCATAATTATCCTGATACTCATTGTGCTTTACTGCTTGTTGGGATTCATATCGTCAGCCATTGCTGAACGCAGGACAGCCAGGCAAATCGAAACATACCTCCCTGATGATGCAGAAGGCCTTCTGAGCGATTTAACGCTGTCGGGTAGTACCACCGGCACCACGCAGATTGATCACGTCCTTATCGCCTCTCATGGGCTCTACGTCATCGAGCAGAAGAACTATGCTGGAAAGCTGTATGGGAATCTGAAGGATAGCCACTGGCGAAAATGGAAATCGTCAGGGACACTAAGGTTACAAAACCCGTTCAGGCAAAACTACGGCCACATAAAGGCCATCCAGTCAACATTACGCGCCAGCGAACTGGAGTGTATCAATGTTGTCATCATCAACGGGCCCTGCATTTTTGAAGGTGAGAAGCCAGACTGGCTTTGCATGGGTATGGGGGAGTTTGTTCGGAAAGTCACTGAGCGGCGCCAGTTAAATGTATTCGAGCCTGAGACAGTAAGTTTTATCCGTAGGGAGTTGACGTTAAAGAGAAAGCCTCCGGGCCTTTATACTGATCTGAACCATATCCACAACGTTACCACCAGATACAAAAAGACCATGCGCCTGGAGCAGCGTATTACCTATAATCTTTTGCGTTTAATTCGAAGTTTACCGGGAAAAATTTTCGGATCGATAAAGTAAAAATAGCCCTGCAAAATATGCAGGGCTTTTTATGGATTCAATAACGGAATATTTTGCCATGCTTCCTGCATAATTCGCATGACCTCCCCAATGGATAGCGACGGCCATAAGACTGTGTCAGTCATGATTACACCAACCGGCTCACATTCAATGGGTACCAGAATTAAAACCACACGAGTCCCTTTTACCTGATACGCGAGATTAACTACCGCCTGTCTGTAGGTTGCCAGAACCCCAGAACCATACTCCGCTGGTTTGCTGGCCCAGTTCCGTACCAGAGCATAAACCTGTGGCATATAGCGATTATCCAGATCGCCCTGTGGCCGACGAAAAGGCACAATATCATCGGAGCGGTAAGTAGTGGTGGTTACGTTGGCCGTTGTCATTATTAAACTCCTCACGCCCGACTTTATTGAGTCTGAAATAATAGGGATCAACTAACAGTTCTCTGTCGTGAAAACTGGCTAAAGTAACTAGATTTTGTGCTCCATTTGCTGTTCCACTAAATCTCTCGTTGCCTTCATGGGGGAAGTGCCACCGTAGTACTCCGGTTCATTAACATCATCCACTTTAAGTAACCATTGTGAGGCTGATTCATTGACGGTCTTATCTGTGCTCACATCGCTGCCCTGGTATTTAGGCATCATTACGGCGTCCACTTCTTGATAAACGCCATTGCGTTTCACCAGGATTTTAACCGTTTTCGGTTTACTGCGTTTTTCGCGCACTTTATTAACCAGATACAGCACGACAATCCAGCCTACCAGTGCGTAAAGAAAAGTATTCATAATGCCCTCCTTTGTATGTGTCCATCATACCAGGTTCCGTCCCAGCCCAAAGAGGTTCGGTGCATGAAAAATAGACTTTCCCGACTGGATCTGCAAATTCCCTCCAGCGTACCTTTGCTGCCCTGAGTGATATTTTCTTTCCGGATGCGTCTGACGGATTCTAAAAAGGTACTTTTCTGCACAACTGGTTTAAATTCCGCTACTCTTGCCCCACATTCCCCCAGCCAGAGCCCACGACCGCAACACCGTTACGAATAAAACCGTCAATTTATATCTGAGCCCCCAATTAAAGGGCACCTGCGGCTTGCATCAATCACCATCGGCCCCACATCCAGCATCCCCACTGTCGCCCCAAAGGCAGTGTCTGAGTTGGTGAGGATGAAGAAGAAACCTCTTTCGCCTGTTTTCGCCCCACTCATAGTGACCTGCGTAAACTGGTGCCCCTCTCCCTGGGAACTGCGTAGTGCCTTTTTATTATGTGCACGCAAAAAAAGAGATAGCGGAAAAAACAAACAGCCACATAGAGGTTTAAGGCAATATTGAGTAGCATCACTGGACTCCTGTGCGTCATGGTTAATGGACTCAATATTTATATCAAAACCCCTTGTGCTTAACTTTTGTTAACCCGCCCCTTTTCTCCCGATCGCAAATTATCATGGCGCAGGTTCGTTTCAGACGACACCGCAGTCGTCAGCCAGGTATATCCACCACGCAGGCCGCGAGGTACCGGCGATTTCTTTCCGGATGCCAGATCTCATTTCAGTTTCCCAGCACCATCACTGCAACCGGCAAAACCATCTGCATGAAGGTCAGGCTTACACCACCAGCTAAGGGCCCCGGACAGCCCCATGCACCTTTCCCCGTATGCCAGCCCTTAGTCCTGAGCACACAAAAATGAAACCCGGCGTAGCCGGGTTCTTGTGCTAATCAGTAGGCCTTCAGTCCATGACTTTGCAGGTAGCTATTGAGCTCATCATTGGCGCCGGATTCATAATTCCAGTTTCGCCAGACAAGCTGGCGGTCGTGGTCGCGATGATCGCGGATGGCAATCTGGAAATGACCTGCTGGCTGGAGGTTTTCGATAAAGACGTTCTGGTAACTGGCGGCGACAGCGCGTGCCTGATCCAGTGATACCGGTGATTCGTTGCTGAATAATTCGCTCATGGGTATTTCCTTCACAATCGCCAGGCCAAAGCCTGGCATTGGGTGTCAGACTGCAAGATGTTTGGCGAGTTTAACGAAGTGATCCTTGTTGTTGTAAAGCGGCATCTGATAGGCCCGGTCTGAAATAAACATCCGGATTTGGTCAAACGTCATCCCGCAGTTGAAGCCAGTCTCACTGACATTAGCCCGGGGGAAATCGGCGCAAAACTCGTTTAACACCTTTTCATGGGCAATGCCGATGTTAATGAGTCCGGCAGGTCCGTTATCACGGAAAGACACCACCCGGAATGTGCCGTACCAGCCTGCCTGGGAGAAGAAGGTAAACGCCTGGTCCGCAAGGCCGTTAAACAGCTCGTAACGCTGGCTGCCACTCAGTGACTGACTGTCCATGCAGTACACGCGGTTGATGAAAACGCCAGGGCCGATGTTTGCTGGGGTCTGCCCGAAAGCAATACACGGCATGGTGATTTCCGTAGTGTCTCTGGTATCGCCAATTACTTCGTATTGGGCGGCGATGATATCCGCCAGCGCTGATCCGCCAAGAGTGTTAATTGCTGCGATATCATTAATCTGAATATTTAAATTTTTCATATTTCACCTCTTCGTTTTTATTATTATTCCACATTCAGTTTCGTGGCAAATAACCAGAAATGAAATATTTAATAAACTATTCAGTACGACAGGCACAAGCCGGTAGACCGTTCAAAAATGTCCTGCAAATAAATCCCGCAAGCATCCAGATTAAACCAGACAAGCTCTGCTTTATTATTGGAAACAGAAAACAAATAAAAATCAAAGCCGCCTGTTTTATCATCTTTGAAAATTCGGAAGGAATTATTATTAACATCTTCGGCGAGTTCCACGTGAACGCCATAGCGTACGTCCCCGTCGTCAAACTGTGCGACCCGGCGTACAGATTTTAGACGGACAAATTTCGCCATATCCAGTTCGGGCGTCGGGGAAAAAGTCAGAGCCTCGAAAATGAGATCAGCGGTCTCATGTTGCTTCTTTCGGTCGAACTCAAACAATCCGCCACCGTTGTTACGATAGACCGGTTGAAGCGCATTGATCAGGTTGAACGTCTGCCGGTTCCTGTCATATCTGTACATTCAAAGCTACTCCGGCCCTGTCAGCATCCACCAGCAGGGTATAATGTGTTTAGTTCCAGTCGGCGAACAGCTCTTCGCATTGCAAAGAGGATAAGCACTGCTGCGCCAACACCGGCAGTACGGCGATGTTGGGTACGCGGTTGTGACACCAGGCGTTAAACAGCTTCTGCCACGAACCGGCATAGTAACCGGCCATTTTCTTTTTTTGCTTCGGAGAACGGCAGGCAGAAATAGCCTGTTGATAGAGACTTTCATTCTCCTTAACCGAGCGTTGTTGTAGTGTCTGATAAATAAAGGAGTAAAGAGAGTCGGAACAATTAGATGCGTAAGCCAGACCTGTTTCCATAATACCTCCTGTGTTTTGGGTATTATATAAAACCAGACATGCTGGCTAATAACATCCCACTGAATATTATTTCGAATACCCAACAACCAATTTAAAATTGGACACGTGTGGATTTAAGCGAACAGATTGCAAACCTTCTCAACTAACTTTCATCGCTGTTGCTTTATTTTGGAAGTTTCTTACCAGACCACCATGTTGCTTTTTTATCTTAAGTGCAGATGAGGTGGGGCCTGCCTTTTGTCACCATAAACTACTGAATGTTCATAGCCATCCTACGCCACTTCGGATACATCATTTATTCATGGGGCTCGCCGGATTTTATCAAGCACGAATCAGCCGCCTTTTACCGTTCACTGCAAACGAGAGCAATAATTCCGTTGCATTTCTGCGGCCGCCTGCTGTTGCAGCACGTCCATCAACCGGCTGAGGATCGTCAGCGCCTGGGAGGGGGGGCCGCCAAAGGTCACTTTGATTTCGTTGGTGGTGTGGTACTGCTCCAGTTCGAGAATATTCACTTCCACGTCTGCGCCCTTCTCATCCCTCGCAGTACATTGAATACTGACCCGGGTCACGGGGTCCTTAACTCTCTGCAATGGTGCCTTTGTGCTGACGTTGATAGCGGTGTTCTTCATTGCCCTGTTTCTCCATGATCTGAGGTGGTAACCGACCCTACCAAGTGGCAGGGTAAGTCAGGAAATCATGCCCGTCCCTTATTCAACTTTTCGGCATGCTTACGCAGATATTGTGTCAAATCGCCGTGGGCTTCACAGATGGCATTCATCTCATCGTTAGTCAACACCAAAGTGTACGTATCGTCGCTGATGTTCTTAGCGGCACGTTGCTTCGCTTCTTCCGCAATACGCGAAAACAGCGGGATTGCAGTGTCCGCAATCGTCGTCACGGTCTTTTTGTTGAGTACGCTGGAGACCGATACAGTTTTGGGCTC
Organism: Escherichia sp. HH41S; assembly: GCF_009820115.1. Taxonomy (NCBI): domain Bacteria; kingdom Pseudomonadati; phylum Pseudomonadota; class Gammaproteobacteria; order Enterobacterales; family Enterobacteriaceae; genus Escherichia; species Escherichia sp. HH41S. Next base: position 13,639 of record NZ_VNXE01000059.1, on the reverse strand, counting down.
TGGAGTTTTGATCGGGTCTTCCGCCTTCGGCTCTGGGGTGTTTTCCGGAGTCGGTTCCGGGTTGGTCCCCACATCCCCGTCCACCAGCTCCGGCGGGTTGATACCATCCTTATTACCTTCGCCGGATGTTTGTTCCGTCACTGTGGTCTCCGGAATGTTCGCGTTCGTTTCCGGCACAACCGGTCCTTTCGGCTGCATCGATGCATCAATGTTGCCAGCTTTGACGAATTTCAGGGTTTTGGCCGTCGCCTTGCCATAAACGTCGATGGCTCTGGTGATATTATCCACCGCGTTATCGCCGCTGTAGAGATATTCATCCAACGCGACATACATGCTCACTTCTCCAGTCACCAGCATGGTCTGGAGGGCTTCAGGCAGATCCAGGGTGCGAACCATCTGACGCAGGTGCTGTTCAGTTTTACCTCGACGTTTCGCCAGTTCTGCGAAAGTTTTGGGTTCTTCAGCGTCTTCGACCATCCGTTTGATGGAGAGCGCCTCAGCCACAACAGACAGAGCCAGATTTGAGTTACCGTCCAGCGTAAACTGCTCGGCACTGGCGCGGCTACCGCGAAACTCCTCACAGCGAATTGACGTAATCAATTCACGCCCTTCTTCTGCCAGCTCGATGTTTGCCAAAGCAACGGCGCGGATACGGCACGCCCCCTGACGAAGGACCGGTCGACCATTCAGAACCTGCACGACAATAGCGGGTACGCTTAAAGGATCAGCCTTATAGGACTCTTTCAGGCTGTTCAGGTGGTCTACCACGTGAGGTAATGAGTAGTAGCTTTCCCCCATGCCAGCGGTACGCGTGTTAAAGCCATCTTCCTCTTCAACCACTGCCGGGTGGATAACCAGACCATTGCTTTTGCGTGCGCCGTTACCGGAACGCTCTAAGTAGGTGCGCAGGCTGATATCGTTGTTAGCGGTTTTTACATCATTTTCGATAGTAGACATTGTGGCCTTCCTTTTAATTTTTCGTTTAGGGTGTTTGTTCGCTACAACACAACAATACCAAGTACGATTCTTTTCCTAATAACCTGAGACGAAAAAAAAGTAACTTTTCTCCCGGAGCTATAGTACGTGCTCCGTCTGTTTTAATTTCTCGCTAAGGAGGCCAAATTTCACTTTAGTATGAAAATGGGTCCCCAAAAGACGAAATTTGTCGGAAATAATACTTTTCCGACTGCAAAAACCTACAATAATTCGGCTCCACCTGCGTAAAAGGTATTACATGCATTGAAGGGAGGATGAAATAGAGAAGGAATGCGGCGTCACGCGAAATCTAAAGTTACTTTTCCAAAACCTGGAATTGCAATCTACCTATCGCTATAAAGGAAGACCCAATATAAGGGGCGAGCATAACCAGGTGTGGCTGGCGGAATAAGGGGATTAATATCAGGCCAGGCTAAATCAGCCCAGCCATCAGGAAAGGGTACGGAGGCACGGGTATTAACTGGGATCGAGAAAATGCATATTCTTTCCGGTTGCGGCTGTTAGGATTCTTTTTCACCTGTGGTTAACCGCCGGTACTCTGCGTCACAGAACGCCCGCAGGTTGTTAAAGACTTTCTCCATAAATTCAGCGTGAGCAAACGACTCCCACGGGGATTGTGTACGTTCGTTCATACGTTCTTCTTTATTCATGTCGACACCTTCGGTATGGCTTGCAGCGGGTGCGTCAGCAGGTCACCGACTGGAGCTGAATATTCGTGATTCCGGAATAATATTCTACCCTGTTAGCCTGCCACATCGGGTCGATAAGCGGGTAATTTCGCTCCTATATTGGACGTATATAGCACCAGCGGCCACGGCAGGGAGAAGGAGCGCATCCCCCACTTTTCTTCCGGCGGTGGGCAGCTCACACCTGGCACTGCGTCCCAGGACCATCTCATACAGTGCCGGCTGATGCCCATTACTGATGCAGAGGGAGACATGACCATAATGGAACGACACGCAGGGATGCCACCGACAGCCATTAAAGCCCTGCTTGAGGCTGAAGATGCCCAGAAACTGGCAATTGCCCATGAGCCTCATTCCGATGAAAAGACCCGCCAACGATGGAAAGGAAAAAGGGTTTCCCCGACCGGAGAAACCCTTTTCTAAAGGTGCTATTGGCTTGCTGGCTCACATTCTGAATTGAGGGGGGTTGCCCCCCCTCTTTCAGCTACCTACCGGATTCGTAGTCCATCACAGCCGAGACTTCCCGTGTACCGTCTTTCAGACGCAGCTCGCAAAGCGAATTGCGCGTAAGCCAGGTGAATATCAACAGCGTAAGACAAACTATCAATACGCACAAAACAACGGGTTGGTTCGGCAGTTTCATGGCCTTCTTCTCCTTGCATTTAAGCGGGTAAGAGGCTACATTGAATGTGACTAGCATACAGTGGCCTCGGGTTAATTTGAAAAAATTACTCGGGGCTTTCTGCTTTTTGCCACAGCCAAACTGTGAATCTGCTGGCTGGGGCAAAAGCCTCCAGCACCAACGCTATTATACCACCCATCCCCCATCAAACGAACAGGTCGTGCTCCTAAATAATTAATAAGTAGGTATTTCAGGTATTGCCGCGTCGCAGGCTGTAATAGCAGGCGTCTGCCGTAATGACTGAAGAAAATGACGGATTCGCATCTCTAAACGTAACGCCGCCAACCAGTCCATTCCCCTGCTTCTTTCCGGTTGCAATCAGTCCGTTTTCTTACCCGCGATCGTAAGCGTCAACGGAGCACCGTATTGACGCTTATTTATTAGTGAGTACTACGTTCCATGGCAGGAGTTCGTCAACTCGGTTGGAAGGCCATTCCGGCAGTACGCTCAGGATATGGCGCAGATACGCTTCCGGATCGATACCGTTCAGACGGCAGGTGCCGATCAGCCCGTACAACAGTGCACCACGCTCGCCGCCGTGATCGCTACCGAAGAACACGTAATTTTTCTTTCCGAGACAGACTGCACGAAGCGCTCTTTCCGCTGTGTTATTGTCCGCCTCCGCCAGACCGTCATCACAGAAGTTGCACAACGCAACCCAGTGCTTCCTGATATACCGGAACGCATCTCTCAGACGGCATTTTTTCGATAACGTGTGTTCTTTCTCCTGCATCAGCTTATACAGGGAAGTCAGTAGCGGTTTACTCTGCATTTGCCTGACCGCCAGGCGTTCAGACACCGGCAACCCGCGTATTTCGTGCTCAATGGCGTACAGTTCGCCGATTAGTTTCAGTGCTTCTTCCGCCGTCGCGCTTTTGGTACTGATATATACATCGTGGATTTTGCGCCGCGCATGAGCCCAGCATCCTGCTTCCGTCAACGCGCCGCCTTCACGTTCGGCACTGAACAGCCGATCGTAACCTGCGAACGCATCTGCCTGCAGGATACCCCGGAAGGGACGAAGGTGTTGCTCCGGATGTTTACCCTGATGGTCCGGTGAGTAGGCGAACCAGACCGCCGGAGGTTCTGGCGAACCGGCATTTCGGTCATCCCGGACATACGTCCAGATATATCCTGTTTTCGCCTTCTTCCTGCCCGGTGCCAGTACTTTTACTGGTGTGTCATCAGTGTGAACCTTGCGGGTGTTCATCACATAACTGTACAGGGCATCATTCAGCGGCGTCATTAACTGGCAGCACGCATCAACCCAGTTGGAGAGTAAGGCACGGCTCAGTTCGACACCCTGGCGGGCAAAGATTTCACTCTGACGATACAGTGGCAGGTGTTCGCAGTATTTTCCCGTTAACACGCGGGCAAGTAACCCCGGGCCCGCGATACCACGCTCTATCGGACGGGATGGTGCCGGTGCTTCAACGATGCAGTCACATTTTGTACAGGCTTTTTTTACCCGTTCTGTGCGGATCACTTTCAGGGCGCTGCTCACCAGTTCCAGTTGTTCTGCGCTGACTTCCCCCAGATAATCCAGCTCACCGCCACACTCCGGGCAACAGCTTTCTTCAGGCTCCAGGCGGTATATTTCACGGGGAAGGTGTGCCGGTAACGGACGACGATGGCGCGACTGTCGCAACTGGCGGGGAACCAGCGGGTCATCCTCACGCCCACTGTAACGATCGCTTTCCTGCTCGCGTTGTTTCAGCAGGGCCTCAGCCTGTTCAACTTCACGACGCAGTTTTTCAGAACGGGTACCGAACAGCATCCGGCGCAGTTTTTCTATCTGAGCCCGCAGATGTTCTATTTCCCGTTCATCTTCTTCGATCTTTTCTTCGGCACGTGCCAGTGCAGAGCGCAGGAAGGCCTCCGTCTCTTCAACCAGACTCAGTTGCTGGTCTTTCTGACGGAGGGCTTCAGCCTGCTCAGAGAGCAGCCTTTCCAGCTCAGCAATGCGAATGAGGTATTTCTGACTCATGGCCGTTTTTATAATGCGGTCAGGATTTTTTTACAACATTGTCAGTGCGTTAAGGCGGGATGTTTTTGGCTGACGCCAGTCCAGCTTATCGAGGAGCATTGCCAGTTGCGAGCGGGTAATGGATATCTTACCGTCACGCACCGCAGGCCAGATAAACTGACCTTCCTCAAGGCGTTTGGTGAACAGGCACAGACCATCAGCATCAGCCCACAGGATTTTAATCGTGTCTCCCCGTCGGCCACGGAAGATAAACAGGTGACCGGAGAAGGGGTTATCATCCAGCACATGCTGTATCTGCTCCCCCAGACCGTTGAAGGATTTACGCATATCAGTAACGCCGGCAACGAGCCAGATACGGGTACCTGATGGGAGTGAAATCATCGTCCCCTCCCGGTCAGCTCACGGATCAACACCGTGAGCAGCTCTGGTGAAGGATTTTCCAGCATCATTTTACCGTAATGGAATTCCACATGGCAGGAAGCTGCACAAGCAACTGATAATGCCTCCGGAGCAGGAGCATCTGTAGCACAGCGCGGGGTATCGATAAGTTCCACTGGAACCAGAGTCGGAGAGGCCGGAAAAGATTGTGATACTGTAGGGCCTACAATAGTTGGAGGCATTCTACGAGAAATACGTCCTTCTCTTTGCCAGAGGCGTAGCCATTTAAAAATCAGGTTGTTATCAACGCCATGTTCCCGGGCCAGTTGTGCAACATTGGCATTTGGTTTCGAAGCCAGTTCAACCATATGAAGTTTAAATTCATTAGAAAATATCCGGCGGGTTCCGGAGCGCCAGTCTGTAGGTTTATCCATCAATAGAACTCCGTCTAATTTAGAAGGAGCTCTAATTTAGTCTGCAAGGAGCAGGTGTTACAGACGGCATTGGCTTTACGCTTACTTTCAGTTGTCGAACCCATTTATCCATCGTGGATTTGCCGACATTCATCGCAGTGGCAGCGGCGGCAACGGTGTAATGCTGATCGAGTACTAGCTGGGCAGCCTCGAGGCGAAACTCGGGGCTAAAATTGCGTCTGTTACGTCCGGTCATAATGTCACCTGTTTTGACTATGAGGTGATGATATCACCTCTATTCAGGTGGCCAAATTCACTATGCCACTACATACCAGCTTTTTAGGTAATGGTATTGAATCCCGAATCCTTTTCGATCAGCAACGACCCGACAACATTATTGAGTGGAGCTATGCTAGAAGCGATCTCAAAAAGCAACATGAAGCATAAGCCGTTGGATGGGATTTCCCATGAATCGCCACGGATAATATAGATACTTCCGAGCCGTTGATAATGTTGATTTTCGTATTCTGTCGGTGGAGTATCCCGAAAGGTATAGAGCAAAACTTGGAGAAAACCGCAAAAAATGCGTTTTTTGCACACAGCATCCCATTTTAATCTTTAACTCTGACCTTCCATAATGTCCGCTGTTGGCACACAGCGGACAGTGCAGTTGACAGTTAGGTCCGCTATACGTTATTTGTTTTTTTCAATATGGTTAGTCCAACAATCTGATTAGGATGAATCCATGAATGAATTGTTGGGCAATATTAAACTGTCTCGAATCACAACATTTAGCTAACTGCTCCCTCAACTCAAAATCTAATAATATTCATGATGCTTCCCGACACGTTATTGTTCTCACACCATTTGTCAAGTCTGTCACGTTCTGATGCTACATAGCCAGAACCATCTTCGAGCGATAGAACTATTGTCATGTTGTTTATAGGTTTTAAAGCATCTCCGCTTATCATAAATAAGCGTGTTTTTGATAAATATAACATCTCTTCATATAAGTCTACGGAATAATTATTTTTAAAGTAAGATATATTATCCTCAGACAAAGGGAGTTCTCCATTTGCAGCCATTAGATTAATCATGGAAATGTGAACTGCGCAAATCTTTTCTGGTTCCCAAGTGATATTATCTTCCCTCAACAACGCTCTTTCACTAGGCTCAATTGTTTCGTATATCCAACCTGCCGTTTCGGAATTTTTCCCCACTTTAGCGATTAGCATTGGTGCAATATTATTCATATAAACGCCATCATCCCACGGCATAGCACGCTGAAAATAGTTTGATATTTTTGACCAGACCGTATCTAAAATAACCTCAGCAGAATTAAATCTTGTTGATACCAATGACACCCATTCTGAATCAACGTTCGAGACAACAAAAGGAAATCCACTTGTTTTAATCAGGCAATATTCATTTGATGTGATAAGTGTGGGGATCGATGGTACACCATAAGATTTATCACCATTAGTGAATTTATCTTCAAGAATACTAATAAAAGCTGCCCGTAACCCTTCTTCCGTTTTATATCCATTATAACCATGAATAATACTAATCGGAGCTAAGGACTCTTGAACGAGAGAATAAAATAACAGCGCATCCTCGACTGGTAGTTCATTTATCTCATAATAATGTGTTGGCCCATCCCTTCCAGTTATCTGAGCGAAATGAGTTCTAGCACTTTCGATATCAGGAACATACTTATCTTTTTCTAGTTTGTATTCAAAGTATTCGGAATAAGATTTACGAATCACCGAGAGGTGATCTACAGCATCTGATAACGCTGCTTTCGTAAGAGTTTTCTTGACTTCGAATATGCATAAAACTTGTTCTATATCATAAATGTAATTGTCTGTTCTTCCGTATCTTCTCCCCTCCCCACTGACAAGCATACAGTCCACTTGATTATTTAGCATGTTACCACCAATAGATACAAAGCCAGACACGACTTGTAAATTTAAATCTGGAGGTAAGGCAAAGTCCTCCCGTAAGACATCTCTTGTAATCGCCTCATATCCATCTCCCAGCGTTGGCATATGAGGCATGGGCATATCAGCCAATACACTAACTTCATAATCAATAAATGCTTGCATTAACTCAGAGGATCTTTTTAGCACAATATATTACCTTGTTATTTTCTATCCCTCATATTAATCTGAGGTGATAAGTTAAATCAGCTCTTGCGCTGAGGATATAGCACTCCCAGTATGCTACTCAGCGCCTCTTATGTATGCCCGTAATTATAAAATCATTACCACGATTTGGTATAGCCCTCCTTCATTTTTTGAATCAAGTAATACGAGTTATCAGAGTCAATCGTAATGCGCTATGGATTGACTCCCTCCCCCCGGTAGACAATCCTACCTTAGTGTTCTTAAAGTCCGCTTCTGGCACGGAGCGGACAAGCTAACTGAGCTGAAGGTTCGCTGTGAGCGAAAAGCGGAAATTCATACATTTTCATCAGAACCAAAGTATGTATTATGCGTTTTGCTATACTTTAACAACAGATGATGCACCTTTTACTAGCTCATATATAATCTAATAGCTTTTGTGATGAAGCGTTATTTCATCACGTAATTTGCATATCAGAACGACCAAGGTTATTTAAAAAAACGTTAGCTTGTCAGATCACCTGATATCCTCGAAGTATTCTCTGACTAAGTCTTTTTTATTCATGCTTTCATAAACCATAAGAAAAAGTACATTTGTGTTTTGGTATTTATAATTTATAGGGATTTTTGCATTATCTATTTTAAACGTTTTTATTTTATGCTCTCCTTTGACTGTTGGATCATCTAAACGTTTAAAATAAGTGTCCACGTCATAAACTATATACTCATGATCAATATGATTAATCACATCAATTCCATTTTTTTTTGTTACTTCTACGTGAACTAAGTTAGTCACAACATTTAGTTCTTTATCATAAAATGTGTCTTCTAGAGTTTCCTCAAAGGTTATAGAAAACTTATTTTCTTCTTTCACCACCGTAACCCATACATTATCATTTTGGGCATTAATATCATAGAAGCGAGATAAGTCAGGTAGTCTGTCTAAATTGAACGAAAACTTCTGTCCAAACATTCTTTCTTCAAGCGAGATAAGTTGATTCGTAACTGAATCAATTTTAAATGAAATATCTTGAATGTAGCTATTTGCAATTAGGTCATTGAATAAATCTATAAGGTTTTTATTCCTGCTGTCGATAATAAGATAGGTGCCATTATGATTTTTATCAGAGATATAAGGAAAAACATCTTTAGTAATATATTGATTATCAATGTCAACTTTAAAAAGCTCGTACCTGCATAAATAGTTTTTTCCATACAAGTCTTTTATTTTCTCTTTTACTTCATCAGATACCATTAAGGATTTGTAATCAAAATTATTTTTTTCATACTCACGATTATACTTGTTGAATAATAACTTGCTAATTCTATAATAAATGGCGTTTTCTTGTAGGTTTTCATAGGAAAGAGCCTTCGCATAGATTAATTTATAAAATATAGATGCCATTCCTATAGAGTAGAAGCTATCAAATGCTTCCCCCTTATAATTATCAATGAAATTTTCAATGCTATTAATATGGAGGTCAGCGTTTGCACGATCTATTTCAGGCTTATGAAACAAATATGCGCTTACATATTCCTCATTGGTGAGAACACTATTTTCTAGTTTAAGTCTTATATTTTGGATTTTATTGTTGCATTCGAATTTAACTTGATCAATTAAATCACCTTCAATTTCACGGGGATTTCTTTTTATATATTCAGTAAGTTGTAGGAAGTCATTGTCCTGCAATAATACACACTCTGAACAAAAATCAAAATCAGTAACAGAAGATTGGTGGCCATCAATTAAGGATTTATTCTTTAACCTCAACAACTCCAAATAATGTTTCACAAGAAATACCTCCATAACTTATAGGATTCACAATATACTTAACTTTTTTATTAAAATCAATTGTAGTTATGTATTTTCTTGAGTGATTAAATTTAAATAATCATTCCTGTAATATGAATAAATCTCATAAGACGATATAATAAATCAGGCTGATTCTCTCTTTAAGATACTCATAGTTATGTGAACACAGTCCGCTCTTGGCACAGAGCGGACTGTCCTATTAGGTCTTATTCTGTGCCATTGGTCTGCAAAATAAAGTTTATATTGTCTTTCTGCTTCGCGGTTTTGATGCTCCTGAGGATTTGGGCTTTGAAATAACAGCTCCAGTCATTGCTTCGGTAAGACGGTCGATTGTTTCCCGTAAAGACTCTGCAATGCTCTTTTCCGCGTTGAGTGTCGCTTCTATTGATATCACCTGGTTCCTGAGCTGCTGTAGTTCTTCAGTCTGATCTGTCTGAACCTGTCGGGAAAGCAGGAGCTCTTCAGTTAAGCGTTGTGTTTCAGCACGCAATTGATCATTTTCCCTTTTAGCTGTTGTGAGCTCTGAGCGTAAGGCCGTCAGGGTCGTGACGTTTTCGGCTAAAGAAGAGCGCATTTCGGACGAAAGCGATTGTGCTGAGGACAGGTCCTGTTCAAGCTGGCTGACGTAGGTATTAAGATCAGACACGTTCTGTTTTAAATGTTCATTCTGGCTGATGAGAGTGGTCAACTCTACCTGTTGGGATTTATTTTCATCAATTAGTTGCTTCTGATACTCCTGCTGGGAGGCCAGCTCCTGTTTGCGCTCACTTAATTGATGGTTCAGTGTCTCCACAGTCTGCCGTATAAGTTGGATCTCGTTATTGGCATGCTGTAATTCACTCTGACTTTCCGACAGTGTTTCTTTAGCTTCTTGAAGTGAATCTTTCAATTCGCTTGATAGTTCGTGCTCATGATCCAACTGTTTGATCAGGTTAACCTTTTCAGTACTCAGTACTGTAACCTGATCTTTGGACTGTGAAAGTTCTTCCAGTAGTTCTGCGTACTGCTGTTGTAGTTGGGTGAGTTCTGCCTTCGCATTTTTCACGTTATCATTCTGGATAGCTGTATAGCTCAAGCGGAAGTACCAGGTGATAAATGCAGTAAAATCATTGAATGCATCTTTGATCTGTTCAGGGATTTCAATGGCACGTGCTTCTTCTGGCACCTCATCGATGTATTCCTTGTAGGTTGCCAGCATCTCCTGAGCACGGGCAAAAGATCCCCCCATTTTATCGCGCAGCCAGTGGGCTTTGAAAAAATGGTCGACGTTTTCAGTGCTGATCCCCTTATCAAAACAGATCTTTTCAATCTCAGTGAAATATTTAACCCTAGCTATTGAAGAATATGGAGAATTTTTCAGTAAATCGGGGCTTAGGGTTGTATCTCCTTTGGCCTTTTCACTTAAATTCGACGCTATTTGTTCATTCCCGTTCATCAAATTATCATTGTCACTCATCATTCTTATCCTTTTTTCACCTTTTGGGCTGATAACTTTTCATGAGGTTTATCACCTGTGTTTTAAAAAAATCCACACAGACACGCCTGTAGTAAAGGCTTTACTAGTTACTAATGATTAATCAGATTAGCATGCTGCTCCTGTGTGACCAACAGTCTCGCCCCGCAAACTGGCGCAAATTTCACCCCGCAACATTATGTTATTGATATTAAAGTGATTTATTTTGAGTTGGCGTTGGTGCGTTAGTGGCATACAATGGGATTTAACCGTAATTAAATCCCATTGTATGCAAAGTGAGCGTTCACGTATGCTAAAAGTGTGACAACGTCACGCATTTGTTGGGTACATTAGTAGTTAGTACATAGTAAAGGCATCACTTACTATTCGATGTGATAGTCTTTCGGGGCCGATTATAGTTATCACGGATGCAGGAACTATCGTGTTAGATGTACACCGCTTGGTGACACTAAGTAGAAGGCAACAAATGTCGGGTAAACGTCGCCCAGCTGTTTACCTCGTCGAGAATTTCTGTGATTTTAGGACGTAGTAACATACTGTAAATACTGCCATGAACCAGTCGATCTAGGATGGCATCCGCATGTGTGGAGTCTCCGATCATTTTGTACCAGTTTTCCACCGGCAACTGGCTCACTACGATGATTGAGCCTCGTTGGTACATCAGATCCACTATTTCCAGCAGGTCGCTACGCTGTTCTGATGAGAGAGGTTCCAGCCCCCAGTCATCCAGAAGCAGCAGATCGCTATATTCAGCCTGGTCAAAAGTTTGCTGTATCTTCCATCAGCATGCCCCTGATAGCACTGTTCCATCAGCGCTTTAAGGCGATAATAGTAGACCTTGTATCCCTGTTGGCAGGCATTATGACCAAGTGCACATGCCAGGAACGTTTTACCGCTGCCGGTGGCCCCGGTCAGTAAAATATTTTGTTTCAGGGTTAACCAGTTTCCCTGACTGAGTGAACGGATGAGGGCCCTGTCCAACCCTCTATTGTTACGATAATCCAGCTTTGATAACTCAGCATTAAGTCTGAACTGTGCATGTTTGATCAGACGCTCTGCCTTCCTGTTTTCACGGCAGGTTAGTTCTTCTGCTGCCAGCAATGACAGGCGTTCTTCGAAGCCCAGCTCCTGGTATGTGCCTGGCTGAGCAAGTTGCTTTCATTGAGTAAATAATCCATGTCGGAAATACCAATTACTATGACCAGTGCGGGGGCGCAGCCTACGCCACCCAATGAACTGCTCGCGAATCTTATCACCAGAGTTGCCAGCCGCTAAATGATGTGTTAACGGCGGTAAGTCAGATTACGCCGAGAAAAAATACCCTTTTCTATTACAACGAAAACGGGAATCTGACGCTGACGGACCTGACAGGACGAGCGAAGTCGCTGCTTGGCTTGGGAACATATGAAAAGATGCGAGCGTTGCTGGAATTAAAAGCTGCCGCAACGATGGAACCCCAGAGCGATATCCGTGACCGCACACCGGGCAGGCTGGCACTGTCCGGCATGTATGGATTTGGTCAGGCATTTACCAGCACCGACGCCCTGGCGTTTGACGGACAGGCCGATTTTGCTGAATGGCTGAAAGAGGTCACACCGGGCGTTATGCGGTCAGTATTGCGGATTCTTCCGCGCTGTTGTTGGGCACCACGAAATTTAACGGCATCATTGATGTGATGGGGTCACCCTTTGATAACGATGAATCAGACGCAAATTCAAAACGCTGCTGTGTTTTAACCAGTATTACGAAGGCGAACACAGTATTCATCGCTTGACTTACCGCTGGAGTGGAAACAACTGGAATGCAACGGTAAGCCCCATCGTTTTACGACGGCGATTCGCTGGCGTTCTTTCTGTCGGGGACAGCAGGCAATGGCCCGTCCTCTTATTACAAATATCCGTCAGTTGGTTCCCTCATTCTCGTAGTCTATCAGGGGGGCGGCGGCAGGCGATAAAGAAATCAAAATTGGCAGTGGAGATATTGTGCCGGGGTCACGACTTGGCCCGGTAAAGGGGATGCGTATTACCGTGAAGGAGATCGGTGAGTAACGGCGTTTTTCAAGGTAGTTGTCGCCTTTTGTAATAAAATTACGTTATGCAGCCTCTTTTTCTGGATTCAGGTAGACTTCTGATATGTAGTCCCAGTTACGTAGATGCTTTCCCCAACGTTCAGGATGCTGTTCGCGTGCTAGCTGGTATACTGCTTTTCTGGCCGCCAGTATTTTCATATCATTACCTTGATGACGCTCGGCTGGCGTGACGTATTTGATCCCGCTGTGCTTATGTTCAAAGTTGTACCAGTTTACAAAACGATTTACCCATACTCTGGCATCATTAATAGTGCGAAAACCGTTCTCAGGCCACCAGGGACAATATTTGAGAGTCCGGAACAAAGATTCTGAGTAAGGATTATCATTGCTGACTCTTGGCCGGGAATAAGAACTTAGCACACCAAGCGCATACATTTTCGCCAACAACGTGTAACTGCGCATGGGACCACCATTATCAGAATGGAGTACCAGATTGTTGGATGAACATTTTTCATTCCATACTGCCCGCTGGAGTAGTTCTGCTGCATGTTTTCCAGATTCGCTGGCAAATACCTCTGCAGCAATAATCTTGCGACTGTAAATATCGACGATCATATAGAGGTAAAAATGCTGACCTCTGACCCAGGACGGCAAATAGCTGATGTCCCAACTCCAGACTTGATTCGGTGCAACGGCCCTGAGTACATCAGGCCGTTTATACTGACATTCACGGGAGCGTTTCTTCAACTGGTTGGCTGATTTCAGTACACGATAAAAGCTTGATTCAGAAGCAATATAAATACCCCTGTCTGCCAGAGTTGGTACGATCACATTTGGAGGTAAGGATGCAAACTCTGGAGAGTTGCACAACTCCAGTATCCGCAATCTTTCCGCTTCTGACAGCTTATTTCGGGGAGATCTGTTTACAGTATCGGATCTTCGGTCCGTGGTGATGACGTTGCCATTAGTCCAGCGCTGAAGTGTCCGAATAGAAATACCGATACACCTACAAGCCTGACTTTTCCGGGCGCCGTTGATAACGGCCTCGTGGATAAGAG